>NZ_JBMDXJ010000402.1:0-3844 GCF_048594945.1 Pseudactinotalea sp.
CCTGCCCGCGAGCGCGGGCAGGCCAGCACCACTCGTCACCCGGGAAGGGAATGCACATGAGCGCAGAGGTGCTCGCGCAGACGCTGATCAACACGATGACCAGCGCATCGATCTACGTCATGATGGCTGTCGGGTTCACCCTGGTCTTCGGCACGATGCGGATCGTCAACTTCGCGCACGGTGCCGCCTACCTGGCCGGCGCGTACGGGATGTTCGTGTTCGGCACGATGGCAGGCCTGCCGTTCGTCCTGGCCGTCCTGATCTCGGTCCTCGTGGTCGTCCTCGCCAGCTCGGCCATCGAGGTGACGTTGGTCGAACGAACGATCGACGACGGACTCAAGACCATGATCCTGACGCTCGGGATCTCCCTGGTCGTCGCGGGCGCGATCGAGTCGATCTTCGGCTCGACCCCGGTGGCGGTCCCCAGTCTCGCCGAAGGTGCCTACCGGTTCGCCGGCGTCTCCCTCCCGAAGGAGCGAGCCATCGTGATCGTCGCCGGAGTCGTCGTCATGGTCGGCCTGTGGATCTTCTTGCGCTACTTCCGGTGGGGGCAGGGGCTGCGGGCGGTGAGCCAGGACAAGGAGATGGCGGCAGCCATGGGGGTCCCGGTGCGGAAGATGCAGGCATGGGGCTTCGGTGGCGCAGCAGGCCTGGCGGCGCTCGCGGGCGCTCTCATCGCGCCGGTCCTCTACAGCAATCCCGACATCGGTGACGCCGCCCTGGTGAAGGCGTTCATGGTCGTCATCATCGGCGGAGTCGGAAGCGTCTCGGGTGCCGTTCTCGCGGGGATCCTGGTCGCGTTGGTCGAGAACATCGCCACCGTGTGGCTGGACGCCAGCGTCTCGGGTGTCATCACCTTCACCGTCGTCATCCTGGTGCTCATCGCAGCGCCGCGCGGAATCATGGGAAGGACCAGTGAGCGGGTATGAGCACCACGACCATCGAGTCCGATGATGGACGCATCGGCACCGCCGACGGCCGGTCCTCGCAAGCCCCGCGGAATCGAGGCAGAACCGTCGATCGGTTCGTATCGATCGGTGGGATGATCGCTGCGGCGGCCGGCGTCCTCTACCTGAGTGGCGACCCCGCCCTGCAGTACACCAGCGTCACCGCAGCCACCGTCTCGATCGCCGCTCTCGGCTTCTTCGTGGTGCACCAGGTGGGCGGCACGACCCTGGGTCAGGCCGGAGCGATGGCCATCGGCGCTTACACCAGCGGCATCGTGGCGATCCAGACGGGCATGCCGGTCTTCTTCGCGATGCTGGTGGGGATCCTCGCCAGCTGCGTCGTGGGCGTGCTGCTCGGAGCGTTGGTCACCCGGGCGAAGACCCCATTCCACTTCATCTTGTTGACCTTCACCTTCAGCGAAGTCGTGCGCCTGGCCATCGAACGGTGGGTCTACGGTGCGGACGGCTTGCCGAACATCCCGTCGCCGTCGATCGGAGGGCTGGTCTTCGACACGGCGTCGAGCTACTTCTGGCTCGCGATGGGGATGCTCGCCGCCTGCATGCTGTTCGTGCGATGGCTGATGTCGTCCAACCTCGCCAGGAGCTTCCACGCGGTGCGTGACGGCGAGCGCCACCTCGCGCCCTCCTTCGGCATCGGTGTCTCGCGCTACAAGGTGGTGGCATTGATGATCGCCTCAGGATTGGCCGGTCTGGCCGGCGGCCTGCAGGCGCACTTCTCCAGCTTCGTCTCCCCTGACCAGTTCAACCTGCACTTCTCGGTGCTGATCCTCACTGCGGCCGTGTTCGGCGGGTTGGGCAAGGTCTACGGCCCCGTGGTCGGTGCCTTCGCCTTGACGTTCCTGAACGAGTCGCTCGTCCAGTACCCCGGCATCAGCCTGCTCTCCTACGGCGTCGTGCTGGTGGTGGCCATGCTCGTGATGCCCTCCGGCCTGGCGGGAATCCTCACGGGGGTGAGGCGATTGCTCATCAGGCGCCTCTCCGCGGACTCGAGGGGGGAGTCATGAGCAGCGTCCTGCGCGTCGACTCGATCAGCAAGCAGTACCGCGGGGTGAAGGCGGTCGACGACATCAGTCTCGAGCTGGGCCGGGGCGAGGTGCTCGGGCTGATCGGTCCCAACGGCGCCGGCAAGACGACCCTGTTGAACCTCGTGACGGGATACGTACGCGCCGACGCGGGCTCGATGGAGCTGGTGGGGCGTTCGTCGGGTCGTGCATCGGCGGCGGCGTGGGCCCGTCGCGGAATCACCAGGACCTTCCAGGCCCCGTACATCTACGAGGACGCGAGCATCGTCGAGAACGTTCGACGGGCGGCGTACTCGCGCCAGCGGCAGTCGATCCTCCGACAGCTGATGACGCGGCGTGAGTCGGGTTCGCTGTTCGAGGAGATGACGGCGGTGGCGCTCGAGACGTTGGAGGTCGTGGGCCTGCCGACGGACTTGGCCGATGGAGAGGCGAGCTCGCTCCCCTACGGCCATCGCAAGCTCCTGTCACTCGCCATGGTGCTGGCCACCGGACCTGAGGTGGTGTGCCTGGACGAGCCGGCAGCGGGCCTGAACCCCGAGGAGAAGGAGAACATCATCCGCATCATCGGCGTCCTCCGAGGCCGCGGGATGTCGGTCGTCCTGGTCGAGCACGACATGAGCATCGTCAGCCAGGCCTGCGACCGGACGATCGTGCTGAATTACGGAAGGTGCATCGCGGAGGGCACGACCTCCGACGTGCTCGACGACCCCGAGGTGGCTCGGGCCTACCTAGGAGGAGTGTCGGCGGATGGTTGAGCTGAACGTGGAGAACCTGACCGTGAGCTACGGGGCGGTGGCGGGGCTCACGGAGGTCTCGATGACCGCTCGTTCTGGCGAGATCACGGTGGTCCTCGGGGCGAACGGCGCGGGGAAGTCCTCGTTGGTCAACGCGGTGTGCGGCATCGCCCCCGTGGTGGCGGGCTCCATCACCCTGGGAGGCGAGCGTCTGGATGTGCTGCCGACGGAGTCGCGGACGCGGCGCGGGGTGGCGTTGTCGCCAGAGGGGCGGCGAGTCTTCCCTGACATGACGGTGCAGGAGAACCTCTTGGTGGGCAGTTGGACGAGCCCCCGACGCCGCCGCGAACGGGAAGCGATGGTCTTCACCTACTTCCCGCGGCTGAGTGAGAGGGCTCACCAGGCGGCGGGCACGCTGTCGGGAGGTGAGCAGCAGATGTTGGCGATCGGCCGGGCGATGATGTCCGGCCCGTCCATGCTGGTGCTCGACGAGCCGTCTCTCGGCCTGGCCCCGGTCATCGTCGAGGAGATCGCCGAGATCATCGTGCGACTGGCCTCCGACGAAGGTGTGACCGTACTGCTCAGTGAACAGAACGCGGCGTTGGGCCTGCACATCGCTCAGCACGGATACGTCCTGCAGCTCGGGCGCGTCGTGGCGAGCGGAACCAGTGACGAGCTGGAGGACGACGCCGTCATCCAGCACGCCTACCTCGGCGGATGAGCACCGGCTCGGTCGCGGTGACTGAGAGAAGGGGACAACGTGCTCTGTCGTTCCTGATCGTCTCGTCCTCCTTCATCCTGCTGATCGGTTCGTCCGGAACACCAGTCCCCCTGTTCGCGGTCTACCAGGCCGAGTACGGGGTGCGGGACAGCGACCTGGCCACGGCCTTCGCCGCCTACGTCACGGCGGTCGCGGTCGCCCTGCTGCTGTTCGGCAGGTTGTCGGATGTGTGGGGTCGGCGCGGCGTCGGAGTGATGGCGCTCGTCGTGGGAGCCGCGGCCTGCGTGGTCATGAGCGGGGTCGAGGGAGCGGGTGAGCTCTACGTGGGACGGGCTCTGCAAGGCCTGGCGATCGGAACGGGATCGAGCGCGCTGGGAACCTGGGCATACGAGCTGCGCC
>NZ_JBMDXJ010000403.1:0-4178 GCF_048594945.1 Pseudactinotalea sp.
GCTGCTGCAGACCACCGACGATCCCGTTGCCGCGATCTCGCGAGCGAGCGGGTTCAGCGACCTGTCGAACTTCGGCAGGACCTTCCGCCGCCTCATGGGCATGTCGCCACGCGAGTTCCGCTCCGAGACTCGGGGACTGCAGCCAACGAACTGACCACTCGGTGCGGCCCGCGCCAGCCCCGCTACCCGATTTCACTGACGAAACATCACATGACGTTTCGTCAGTGAAATCGGGTATGGGCGGCTCAGCCCAACTCGCGGAACCGCGGCAGCATGGCAGCGAGGCGTTCGCCGTCGGCCACGGGGCCGGGGGTACGGGCGATGAAGATGATCTCCGTCGCTCCCCGAGCCACGGTGTCGGCGACGAGACGGACGCACTCGTCCTCGCCGTCGGGCAGTCGGAGCTGGACCGAGCGGCGGATCTCGGCCGGGTCGCGACCGATGGAGGCGCAGTGCGCGTCGAGCGTGGCAGAAGCGTCGGTGAAGTCAGCAAGGTCGGCGCCGGTCCAATTCCACACGTCGGCGTGCTCGGCCACGATGCGCAGGGTGCGGCGGCGGCCACTGCCGCCGACCCAGAACGGCAGCGGCTGCTGCACAGGCTTGGGCTCGGCGACGAGGTCGGTCACGGCGTAGTGCTCGCCCGTGACAGTGGTGCGCTCGTCGTTCCAGAGGGACTTGACGATCGTGACCGCCTCCGCGAACCGGTCCAGCCGCGGCCCGGGTGCGCCGAGCTCCAGACCCATCGCATCGTGCTCGTACACGTTCCAGCCGGCACCGAACCCGAACTCCAGTCGGCCGCCGGACAGGTGGTCCACGGTCACGGCCATCTTCGCGATCTCGGCCGGGTGCCGGTACGTGTTGCCGCTGACCATGCAGCCGATCCGCACCCGCGAGGTCGCCACCGCCATCGCGGCCTGCAGCGTCCACGCCTCGAAGATGTCGCCCTCTTCGTCGTGGTCGATCGTGGCGAAGTGGTCCATCACCCACGCGTGGTCGAACCCGGCATCCTCGGTCAGCTGCCAGAACTCGCGGTACTCCGCCATGCTTGCGCGCTGGCTCAGCTTCAACCCGTACCTCAGTGTCATGGCGTCACCCTCCCACGCGCGCGATCTCACCGCATCCGTCGGAAGGATCAGGAGAGCGAGATATCGGGGTCAGATCAGGCCGCGTGACATCGCGACGGCGACTGCCTCGGTCCTGCTCGCGGCGCCCAGCTTGGCCATGACTCGGGTCAGGTGAACGCTGACCGTCTTCTCCGAGATGAACAGCTCGGCGCCGATCGCCCGGTTGGTCAACCCGCGGGCCACCCGCTCGAGCACCGACCGCTCCCGGGGCGTGAGCACGTCGGCGCTGCGGCGTACGCCGGGCAGCGTGACCTTGAACCGGCGCGCGGTCGCCTCGACCGCCCCACCGAGCGGTGCCAGCGCCATCTCCTTCGCCCACGTGTGCGCCTGCAGGATCTCGTGCTCGCCGGCGCGATCACCCTCGGAGAGCAGCGCCTCGCCGAGCCGCCATCGCGCGACAGCCTCCTGGGGTCGCTCGCCGTAGCTCGCCGCGTCGGCGACCGCACGCCACAGCTCGACGGCGCTCTCGCCGCGCTCCCGGGCGGCCTCCGCGCGTGCGCGTGCGAGCCACATCCGCCCCTCGATGCCGAGCTCCTTGCCGCGCGGTGCCCCGACGCGCGCGACCCGCTCCGCACGCTCCAGCAGGTCCGACGACGATGGTCGTGGCCCTCGTGCAGGTGCCTCACCGTGCGAGGCGCCCGCGACGTCAGCACGCGCCGCCAGCAGCATGGCGATCACCCGGATCTCGGCGAGATCGTCGGGAAACTCCGGGCTGACCAGGGCCGCACCGATCGCTTCCTCCACCAGGTCCGGCCGCCCCCGCCACAACCATGAGTGCACCACGCCGTGTCCGGTCATCGTCTCCCGGACCCGACCGGAGAGGATCTGCGCCGCCACCTGCTCGGCGGGTCCGAGCGCCGCAACATCGTCGTCGACGACCTGCCACTCGCCCAGCCAGGAGGCGGCGAGCACGCGCGCGGCGAGGGCCAGCGTGCGTTCGCCGGCGGGCACGGAGTCCAGTGCCGCCGTCGCGGCGTGCATCACCTCGGTGAACGCGCCGCGTCCGATGTTCATCAGCCACAGCAACCAGGTCAGCTCCCGCCCGTAGCCGGACCAGGTGCGGCCGTGCCGGGCCGCGACAGCAGCACCCTCGGTTGCGATCTCGACCGCCTCCGCGAGCCGACCGTGGTCGTACCGCAGGATCGCCATGTTGAAGTAGGCCCGGAGCTCGGTGTCGTCAGCACCGGCCGTCGCTGCCTTGTCGCGGGCCTCCTGCAGCCGCTCCATCGCCTCATCGACGTCGCCATCGTGCTGAAGCAGGAACGCGAGCGAGATCAGCGCATCGGCCTCGGGACCGGGTGCTCCCACCGCCCGCGCTTCGGCGATCGCACGGTCCACCAGCTCGCGCCGCTCAGGCAGGTTCTCGAGCCCGCCGAACGACATCGTCGACAACACCCACGCGCGCTCCGCCGTGGACGGCTCATGCTCGAGCAATGCCCAGGCCTTCGCGATCTGTCGCTCAGCCTCGCGCCACTCCCCGGTGCCGTACAGCAACTTGGCGATGCGGCGACGTGCACCCGCCTGCTGCAACACATCGCCGAGCTCGTCAGCCATGGCCACGCCCGCGCGAGCGTAGGACAGTGCCCGGTCGGTGCGCGCTGCCGCGGTGGCTTCATCGCAGGCACGCAGCACGAGGGTGAGCTCGTCGACGCCGGTGACCGCCTCAGGATCGGTGACGGCCGGCCACAGCTCAAGCCCTTTCTCCACATGCGCGAGCGCGTCGCTGTGCGCGGCGTACTCGCTGGCGACCGTGGTGGCCTCCAGACGAGCTTTGAGTGCACGTGGCAGATCTCCCGCCCGCGTGGCGTGGAACGCGATAGCCGCCTGCCAGCCCGAGGGCTGCTCCCGCTCGAGCACCGGCACGTAGGCACCGTGCAGCCGCGCGCTCTCGCCGGGCAGCATGTCGGCGAGGACAGCCTCGCGCAGCAGCGCGTGCCGGAACGCGTAGGCGCCGTCGTGCGCCACCACCAGCACGTGCGACTGCACGCACTCTCGCAGCGCGGACTCGATCTCCGATTGCGCCAGCCCCACCGCATCGGAGGCGACGAGCCCCTCGAGCGAGCTCGCCCACAGGTCCCGCTGCCCCACGATCGCCGCGCCGCGCACCACCCGCTGCGCGGCCGAGGACAAGCGCTCGATCCGATCGAGCAGCACCGAGGTGAGCACGTCGCTGAGCTCTGCGGCACCGCCACTCGCCGCGCTCATCAGCTCCTCGGCGAAGAACGCATTGCCCTCGGAGCGCTGGGCGACGTCGGCGATGACGCCCTCGTCAGCCTCGCCCGGCGGCAGCAACGCACGCGCGAAGGTCCGCGCCTCCTCCTCGTCCCAGGGCTCCACGTCCACCCGGCGCACACCACGCATCCGGGCCACGCTCGCGAGCCACGGCCGTAACGGGTGCTGCCTGTTGAGGTCGTCGGATCGGTAGCTGAGGAGCACCAGGATGCGACTGCTGCCGAGTCGCGCGAGCAGGAAGAGCAGGAGGTCGCGGGTCGAGGGATCGCTCCAGTGCAGATCCTCGATCACCACCAGGACCGGCTTGTGCTGGGCGGCCCGCACGAGGAGAGCGTGAACGCCGTCGAAGAATCGGACCTGGTCACCAGCCACGTCCGCACGGAGCAACCGATCGGTGCTCTCGACGATCTCGGGATCGTCGGAGGCCGCGTGCAGCTGCGACACGATCTCGAGCACCGGAAGGAACGGGGGCGCAGCCTGACCGAGGCCGAGGCAGTGCCCCAGGAGTACGAGACCGCCGCTCTCGGTGACCTCGGAGGAGATCTCCGTGATCAGGCGCGTCTTGCCGATCCCGGCGTCACCGGCGAGAACGACGGCCGCCGCCTCGCCCTCCGCAGCCTGCTCCCAGGCGTCACGGAGCGCACCGATCTCGGACTCACGACCGATGAGCGGAGCGGTGAGGGCTGGCGTCGCCACATCCGGCATCGTCTCACGCAGCGCCGACACCGCGACGGCCAGCGCCGTCATCAGGACGCCCCGGGAATGCCGACGGCCCCCTTGGTTAGCACCCATCGGGCCGGGCGGTCGGGACCGCCCCGGACG
>NZ_JBMDXJ010000404.1:0-12735 GCF_048594945.1 Pseudactinotalea sp.
GTGGTGTGTTGGGGGGGGGGGGGGGCGGGGGGGGCCCCCCCCCCCCCGGTAACCCCCCGGGGGGGGGGCCCTGGCGCCCCCCCCCGCGTGGGCGTCCTCAGACGTCCAGCGGGCGGCCACCACAGGCTGCCCGCGCCGTGCTGTGGATCGGGATCTGCGTGGTCTTGGTCCACACACTGATCATCGCGACCTACGTGGGCCCGACCACGCCGGTGCGCACGCTGATCGGAAGCGACACGCTCCGCTCATACGCGCTCCCGGTGTTCGACCAGTCCTGGCGGATCTTCGCCCCGACTCCGCGTCGTATCGCCGTCAACCTGGAAGTGCGGGCCGAGTACATCGATCCCGCATCCGGCGAGACCGTACGGACCGGCTGGGTCGACCTCGTCGAGGGCGAGGACTCGCTGATCGCCGGGAACCCGTTCCCGCCGCGGATCAGCCTCGCGGCACGCCGCGTGGCCAACAACCTCAACACGGTCATGGGCGATCTCAACGCGGCTCAGCGGGAACTGATCAATGCCAGCTATCTGACCACCCCGATCGCCGACCTCGGAACAACGCTCGTGGACCGTACCGACAGCTCGGTCCCAACCGGCGCGGTCGGTCGGTACATGACCTACGACGCAGCCGCGACGCACCTGGCGACCCTGTACTGGACGGCCCACCTCGGCAACGACGTCGAGCTGCAGCATGTGCAGTACCGCACCGGTCGGCGCTCGGTTCCTACGTGGGCGCCTGGCGCGCCGGGCAGCATCGACGATGCCTCGATCGGTTGGACCACGTATGGATGGCGTGCCCTGAGGGTCCTCTCCGAGGACGAGCTCGCGCTGTTCAGCTCATACCTGCGTGCCACCGGAGCGCTCCAGTGAGCCTCCTGGCCCCGGCGCTCGACGGGATCGGTAGCGTGCGGGACAAGATCGAGAGCTGGTACCTCGATTCCAAGCGCGCCACCTATGGTCTGTCGTTCTCGCGCATCGTCGTCGGGATCGCCGTGCTGGGCATCCTGGTGACGAACTTCGGCACTCGCCACGCCGTGTGGGGGCCGGGCTCTGCCTGGGCGGATCAGTTGCGTGCGCGATCCGTCTTCGGCTCCCTGAGCGACCTCTGGTCGACCTCGAGCCCGACCCTGTTCACGATGCAGTATGTGCTGCTGATGGCGGTGGCGGTCGCCGTTGTCGTCGGGTGGCGCACGCGAGCCTCGATCGTCGTGCTCGTCGTGGGGATGACGGCGCTCGTGGAGCGCAACCCGCTCGTCGGTGATCAGGGCGACAACATCGCCCGCATCGGCTTGATCTTCCTGGCGGTCGCGTCGTCGTCCGAGCATTGGTCGCTCGACGCGCGCCGTCGGCGGAGGGCCCTCGCCGCCGGAGCACCGTCGGGGGTGCTTCGTCGGCTGGGGGCAGGCCTGCCGGTCCTGCCGACATGGCTCGGTGCGACCGTGCACAACCTCGCACTCTCGGCTCTCGCGTTGCAGGTGTTCATCCTGTATCTCGCGTCGGCGCTGTACAAGGTGCAGGGCGGGCTGTGGCAGGGCGGTACCGCGCTGTATTACCCGTTGAGCTTGCACGAGTACGGGGTGTTCCCGTGGCTCAACCACCTGTTGATCAGCAACGGTGTGATCCTCACGGCGGCCACGTACTTCGCAGTCCTCGTCCAACTGTTCTTCGTACCCGCGCTGATCCATCCCTACACGCGCCGGATTGCCGTGCTGGCCGTGATCGCGATGCACATCGGCATCGCAGTTCTGATGGGGCTGCCGTGGTTCTCCTTGTCGATGATCGCCTTCGACGGCATCTTCGTCTCCTCCGTGACCTACCGCAGGTTGGAGGCGTGGGCAGGCGAACGGGCCCGGCTGGCACGCATCGCGCTCGAGAAGCGCCGAAGCCGGGCGCCGGCCTCAGCGACGGGCTGAGCCCCAGCGCAGGCTCAGGCTCACGTCAGACGCTCAACTCACCACGATCGACCGTCCAGCCGGTCACGCCGTCTCGCACGCGGGCGCCGGAATCGGCTGAACGGAAGGCGCCCTCTCGAGCCGCCAGGAGACGCCGGCCAACGCCAACGCGAGAGCGACCATCGTCAACGAGACCCAGATCGGGGCGAGGTAGCCGAGACCGGCGGCGATGACGGTGCCGCCCAGCCACGGGCCCACGGCATTGCCGACGTTGAACGCGGAGACGTTCACCGCCGCGGCCAGTGTGGGTGCGCCTTCGGCGTGCTTCAGCACCCGCGCGTTGAGTGCTGAGGCGATCGAGAACGCGGCAGCTCCGAAGAGGGTCACGGCCGCCAGGACCACCCAGCCGCCCACGGGCAGCACGAGGGCGAGAAGCAGCAACGCGACCGCCAGGGCGCCGAGCGAGATCACCACATTGCCGAGGAGGTTGCGGTCGGCGTATCGGCCACCGATCGTGACGCCGACCAGAGTGCCGATCCCGAACAGCAGCAGCGCGGCAGGCACGGCGCTCGCGTCCAGCCCTGCGATGTCCGTCAGCATGGGTGACAGGTAGGAGAAGGTCCCGAAGACGGCGGCCTGGAAGGTCGCCGTCGTGGCGAGAGCCACCCAGAGCGGCGCCCGGCGGAAGCTCGCCAGCTCCGCGCTGAGCACGGCTCGGAAGTCCTGCCGGGCCGAAGTTCGGGGGTGGGTCTCGGGCACGAACAGCGCGGTGGTCAGCAGCGCGACCAGGCTCGCCACGCCCACGGCGAGGAAGCTCAGCTGCCAGCCGCCACGCTCACCCACCCAGGTGCCGAGCGGCACGCCGACCACGTTCGCGACCGTGAGCCCGCCGACCACCACGGCCATCGCGCGCGCGGTCGCCGCCCGCGGCGAGATCGCCATCGCGGTCACGGCGGCGACAGCCCAGTAGGTCGCGCACGCGATCGCGGAGATCACGCGCGTGGCCAGCAGGATGCCGAAGTCGTCGGTGACGGCTCCGAGCAGGTGCATCGCCGCGAACACTGCCGCCGCGCCGAGCAGTGTGGTGCGGCGCGGCAGGTTGAGCGTGAGCAGCGCCATCACCGGCGCGCCGACGAGCATCCCCACCGCGAACGAGCTGATGAGGGTGCCCGCCTCCGGGATGGTGACCCCGAGGTCGGCGGCCATCGGTGGCAGGAGGCCGGCCAGCATGAACTCCGACGTGCCGAGCGCGAAGATCGTGAAGCCCAGCACGTAGACCCCGAGGGGAAGTTTGGTCGTGGTCACGGGAACCTCTCGTTATGGATCGAACAGTCCAAAATCTGGTTAGGGATGGCCGACGGCGGTGCGTGCGTCGGTGGGTGGTCTGCCGCTGGTCAGTGGCTAGGGAAGTGCTGATCGGCCTTGCGATGCACGCATCTGGACACCGCTCGCTACCGGCGCCAATTGATCAGCGCTTCCCTTGGTTCGAGCAGCGCCATCACGGTCGCCAGACAGCGGTCGATGTCGGCGCGATCGGGGTGGACGCGCCCGCGCACCTGCAGCCCGTCGAGCATCGTGTGGATGAGCCAGGCCAGCTCGGAGGCGGTGCGGCGGTCGTCGATGCTGCCGTCGAGCTGGCCGCGGGCGACGAGCGCCGCGATGGTCTCGTGAAAGTCCACGGCGCCGCGCTCGAGCGCGCGGGTGATCTCGCCGTCGTGCGGGCCGGTCTCGATGCAGCCGTTGATGCCGAGGCACGCGCGCCGGTCGGGGTCTTGCCACTGTGTGTCGAGCACGGCGCGCATGAAGCCGCGCAGCGCGTCCGCGCCGGAGCCTGCGGCCTCGGTCAGCTCCGCACGCTCGGCCGCGCGATCGTTCGAGTAGCGCTCGAGCGCCAGCAGGTACAGGTCGCGCTTGGAGCCGAACGCATTGTAGAGACTGCTTCGCGACAGCCCGGTGCTCTCGCAGAGCTCGTCGGTCGAGGTCGACGCGTACGTCGAGTCCCAGAACTGCTCGACGCAGGCGCCCACGGCGGTGTCCGTGTCAAGGCTGCGTGGCCGGGGCATGCGGACACCGTAGCCGTTATGGACCAACCTGTCCATAACCGGACTGCAGGAACGCAGAGCTCAGGCGCCGAGCACCATCCACCGGGTGCCACGCGCGCGGAGGCCGGTGGTGAGCGCGCGGGCCAGCATGAATCCGCCTGCGAAGCTCAGCCAGAGCCACGCGAGACCGACAGCCCCCTCGGGTGCCCAGGCCCGCACGGCGAGCGCGAGCGGCACGTACGCGATCAGCGTGATCACTCCGGCCCATGCGAGGTAGCGACCGTCGCCGGCGCCGATGAGCACGCCGTCGAGCACGAACACCCACCCGGCGATCGGTGTCAGCAGCCCGGTGATCAGCAGGGCGAGCGCGGCCGCGCGGCGCACGGCGGGGTCCGGCGTGAACAGCGGCGCGATCAGCCACCCGCCGGCTGCCACGAGCGCACCGATCCCGGCGCCCGCGAGGGTACCCCACCACAGCGTGCGGCGGGTGATCGCGCGCACGCGCTCGCGGTCGCCCGCGCCCAGTCCGTGCCCGATCAGCGCCTGCGCAGCGATCGCGAGAGCGTCGAGCACGAACGCCACGAGATTCCACATGGCGTTGACGATCTGGTGTGCGGCAAGGGCATTGTCGCCGAGCGAGGTCGCGACCACCACCGTCACCATGATCGCCGCACGGAGTGTCAGCGTCCGGACCAGCAGCGGCAGCCCGGAGCGGAAGTTCGCCAGGATCCCGCCCGGGTGCGGCCGCAGCGACACCCCGCGAGCCCGGGCTCCGCGGACCAGCACCACCCCCAAGGTGAGGCCCATGCCGATCTGGGCCACCGCCGTCGAGAGTCCCGAACCGGCGATCCCCATGCCGAAGCCGTACACGAAGGTCACGCACAGAACAGCGTTCGTGATGGCGCCGGCAACCGCAACCACGAACGGCGTGCGCGTGTCCTGCAAGCCGCGCAGCGCACCGGTCGCGGCGAGCACCACGAGCATCCCCGGGATGCCGGGCGCCGACCAACGCACGTACGCGATCGCGTGGGGTGCGACGACGTCGGACGCACCCAGCAGCGCGACCGCACTCGGTGCGAGAGCGAGGGCGAGCGCACTGATCGCGACGCCGAGGATCAATGCCAGCCAGACGCCGTCGATCCCGAGCGCCAGCGCACCCTTCTCGTCGCCTGCGCCGATGCGGCGAGCGACCGCCGCGGTGGTGGCGTACGCAAGGAAGACGAAGATCGCGACGAGCGTCACCAGCACCGTGCTGGCGAGCGTCAGGCCCGCGAGCTCGGGAGTGCCGAGGCGCCCCACCACGGCCGAGTCCACCAGCACGAACAGCGGCTCGGCGACGAGCGCTCCGAGCGCGGGCCAGGCGAGCGCGAAGATCCGGCGGTCGAGAGCCCGGCCGGTCTCGGGGCCTCGCCGTCGTCCGCTCACATGGTCATGGTGGCGCACCCAGCCGCGTCGTTGCGTGGGGGAGCTGCCTGCCGAGATCGCTGATCCGGGTCGACCTCGCTGGTCTGGAGCGGCGAGGTCGGCTCACAACAGCGATCTCGACGGCCCGGCGGCCGGTCATCACGCGGGACCGCACGGCCCGGAACCGGGCAGCGCGTGACCGAGTCATGTGTGACCTTTGACACAGCCGTGGCGCTCTGGCCAGACTGAGCGTCACGGGCACCACGTGATGCCGCGTGGACCCGGGCCGACGACGCCGACCGGGGAGGGTCTCGTGCGACCAAGGGGAGCGCGGCTGCGCGCCGGCCGGCGATGGACCAGGGCGACTGTGGCGGCCGGGAGCGTCGCGGTGCTCGGTGCGTTCACGGCGTGCAGCACGACGGCGGAGGAGGGCCCGGTCGACGACGGCGTGCTCACGATCGCGACCGTGGAGAACGGAGACATCCTCCGGATGCAGGAGCTGGCAGACCAGTACCTGGCCGACCACCCCGACGTCGAGATCGAGTGGGTCACCCTCCCCGAGGGGGAGCTGCGG
Organism: Pseudactinotalea sp.; assembly: GCF_048594945.1. NCBI lineage: Bacteria > Bacillati > Actinomycetota > Actinomycetes > Micrococcales > Cellulomonadaceae > Pseudactinotalea > Pseudactinotalea sp. The sequence goes on from NZ_JBMDXJ010000404.1 coordinate 5,912, forward strand.
CAGCGGGTCACCACCGATATCGCGACCGGCGCGGGGCAGTTCGACATCGTCATGCTCGGCGCCTACGAGACCACCATCTGGGGCGGCCGCGACTGGCTGGTGCCGCTGGACGACATGCCCGCCGAGTACGAGCTCGACGACGTGCTGCCCACCGTGCGCGAGGCGCTCTCGCTCGACGGGTCGCTGTACGCGCTGCCGTTCTACGCCGAGTCCTCGTTCACGATGTACCGCACCGACCTGTTCGAGGCGCGAGGCATCGAGCTGCCCGAGCAGCCCACCTGGGACGACCTGCTGGCCGCAGCGCCGGAGATCTCGTTCAGCTCGAGCTTCACCGGCGACCCGTTCTGCTTGCGCGGCAAGCCCGGATGGGGCGAGAACACCGCGCTGATCACGGCGATGGCGAACTCCTACGGCGGCCGCTGGTTCGACGAGGAGTGGACTCCGCAGCTCGACTCCGAGGCGTGGGCGCAGACGATGGCCACCTACGCCGGGCTGGGGACCTACGCCGGCGCTGACGTGGCTGAGCAGGGCTACAACGAGAACCTGGCACGGTTCCAGGCCGGCGAGTGCGCGATCTGGGTGGATGCGACCGCGGCGGGGTCGTTCGTGACCGATCCGGAGGTCTCGAGCGTGGCGGACGACGTCGGGTTCGCAGCGGCACCGGACGCCGGTGGAGACCGCGGCAGCAACTGGCTGTGGGCGTGGGCGCTCGCGATCCCCACCAGCTCGGTGCAGCAGGAGGAGGCGCGCGACTTCATCGGCTGGGCGACCGGCCCGGAGTACTCCGAGCTGGTAGCGGCCGAGCACGGCTGGGCGCACGTGCCGCCGGGCACCCGCACCTCCCTGTACGAGAACCCCGACTACCTCGAGGCGGCGCCGTTCGCCGAGCTCACGCTGGCGGCGATCGAGGCGGCGGACCCCGAGAACCCGACCACCGAGCCCGTCCCCTACACAGGGATCCAGTACGTGGCGGTACCCGAGTTCCAAGGCATGGGCACCGCCGTCGGGCAGCAGTTCACCGACGTGCTGACGGGGGACCGGACGCCCGAGGAGGCGCTCGAGAACTCGCAGTGGGTCACGGCGAAGATCGCCGAGCGGATCAGGTTCATCGAATGAGCGGGGACGAGGGATGACCAGCACCACGGTGACCGACGAGCAGCTCGCGAAGCTCGACCCCGAGCAGCTGCCGGTGCCCAAGCATCGGCTGCGCGGCAACGGGTACTTCGCCGGGCTGTACGCCACCGAGCACGTGGCTGCGACCGAGTTCGTGTTCGGCGCGACGTTCGTGGCGATGGGCGCCGGGATCTGGGACATCCTCATCGGCCTGATCATCGGCAACACGCTCGCGGTGCTGAGCTTCTGGCTGATCACCACGCCGATCGCGCGGCAGGCGCGGCTGAGCCTGTACACCTATCTGCAGAAGGTGGCGGGCGACTCGTTCTCCCGGATCTACAACCTCGCGAACGCGGTGATCTTCAGCGTGATCGCGGCGGCGATGATCACGGTGTCGGCCACCGCGGTGCGGCGGATCTTCTCGATCCCGCCGCAGACCGAGGCGTACCCCACGCACGTGGGCTTCATCGTGATCGCGGTGGCGTTCAGCTGCCTCGCGGTGGTGGTGGCGGTGTTCGGGTTCGAGGCGCTGGCGAAGATCGCCGGCATCGTGGGCCCGTGGCTGATGGCCCTGTTCCTGGCTGGCGGGATGGTGCTGCTGCCGGTGGTCACGGAGTCGATCACCGGGTCCACCCAGCTCACCGGCTTCAACGACTTCATCGGCGTGGCGGGCAGCAGCGTGTTCACGGGCATCAACTCCGAGGGCGAGCCGGGGATCGGGCTGATCGAGGTGGCCGGGTTCGCATGGGCCGCGAACACGTTCGCCCACTTCGGCCTGATCGACATGGCACTGCTGCGATACGCGAAGAAGGGCACCGCCGGCCTCGCGACCAGCACGGGCATGATGTTCGGGCACTACGTCGCGTGGATCGCGGCCGGCTTCATGGGGGCGGCGACGGCGGCCATCACCCAGACCTCGATCGCTGTGCTGGAGCCGGGCGACGTCGCGTGGGTCGCGTTGGGCGTGACCGGTTTCGTCATCGTGATCATCGCGGGATGGACGACGGCGAACGCGAACCTCTATCGGGCTGGTCTCGCCGCGCAGGCCGTCTTTCCGAACCACTCGAGAACGAAAGTGACCTTGTTGGCGGGCATCGCCGTCGTGATCGCCGCCTGTTTCCCGGTGGTGTACCGGAACATGCTGCCGTTGCTGACGTACGCGGGGCTGATCCTGGTGCCGATCGGCGGCATCATCTTCGCCGAGCATCATCTGTTCAAACGGATCGGGTACAGCCGGTTCTGGATGAAGTTCTCCGGCGTGCGGCACAACATCCCGGCGCTGATCACGTGGCCGGTGTCGTTGGCGATCGGTGTGGGTCTGAACGCGTTGCAGATCATGCCGTACTACTACTTGTTCGTACCGACATGGCTGATCTCGATCGGCCTGTACACGTTCATCGCGGGCCGGATGGGCGCGAAGCAGGCGTATCCGAACGGCGAGGCCGACGAGGCGGAGTATCAGCGGCGGGTGGCGTCGTTCCAGGAGAAGCAGGCGGAGAAGGAGTCGTCGCCGGTGCCGGACCGGTCGGCGCTCTCGCGCGTAATCATGGCGGTGTGGATCGCGTCGCTGCTGGTGATCGTGGCGCTCGCGTATCAGGTGCTGTTCCACAGCCCTGATCTGTACGTGTACTACGTCAACCTCGACCGGTTCTATCTGTGGACGGCGATCTGCACCGGCGTGTACTTCGTGTTCACGTACTGGGGGCTGCGGCGCCGAGAGGCGCTGGCGAAGCGGGCCACAGCCGAGCGGCCGGGTGCGCCTGTCGACACCACGGCGCGCCGCACGGGTGGGTGAGGCGCTGCGTCATCGGCGGAGGAGGTGCACGGTGTCGCGACCGAAGGAGTAGAGCAGCAGGGCGAGCGTCGCCGCGGTGACGCTGGTGGCGAGCTGGTGGGGCAGCAGCGGAGCGGTTGCGAGCACCAGGGGCGGGATCGAGCCGATCACCTTGCGCGACGTGCGGGGTGGGAGCGGGCGGCGCAGTGCGGGCGTCAGGCGACCGGCGAGGCGGAAGGCGTAGGGGAGTGCACCGATCGCGAGCACCCACCAGCCAAGGATGGTCGCTGCGGCGACCGAGAGCACGGCGGTGAGCGCGCAGTCGACGGCGATGTCGAAGTTGCCGCCGGCCTCCGAGGCCTCGCCGCGGGCACGGGCGAGGCGACCGTCGACGCCGTCGAGCAGGACCGAGAGCAGCACCAGGACCGCTACCAGCAGTGCAGGGGCGGATCCGACGAGCATCCCCGCGATTGCGGCCAGCAGCAGCACGCGGAGGTGGGTCACGTGGTCGGCGAAGGTGACGTGGAAGGGGTCGCGTCGCAGGAACGCGACGGTCGCGACGACGCTGACCAGCGCGGCCGTGAGGGCGGCGAGTGCGCGGTGGGTCGGGCTGGTGGCGACGGCGAAGAGGGTGGCGGCGGCGGTCTGTACGGCGGCGCGCGGCAGCCAGGCGGTGCGCGTCCAGGTGCGGGTCATCGGGGCTCCTCCTTCGGCAGTCTCGCAGGGTCCGGGAGCGGGGTTGGTGACGGGGAGGACCAGAGTGCGGAACGCCGTCGGGCGTCTCGGCGTGTCGCGAAGGTGTGTTGCGGCCGGTGTCCACCGGTGGGGACGGCGGCGGCGTCCACAGCTTGTGGGAGGGGGCGTCGCGGGCGCTGGCGCGGTTGTTCACACCTGTTGAGAGAGTCTGTGGAGAACTGTCCACACACGCTCCACAGGAAGGTCGCCGTTCTCCCCAGGCGGGTGTGGACCGGGCCGGGTCGACGGCGGTCGCTGGTGGCCGCTAACGTCGCGCGGGTGCCGTCGATGGTGAGGGTATGGCGAGAGTCTCGCCGGTGGTGCCGTGGGCGATGTCGGTGGTCGGTGTGAGCCTGAGATCGATGGGGGAGACGACAAGGGTGAGAGTGCGGAGGCGGCTGACGTGAGCGTGGCAGAGCTGGCCCCACAGGGGAACTTCGAGCGGACTCCGCCGCAGGATGTGGCGGCGGAGCAGAGCGTGCTCGGCGGGATGATGCTGAGCAAGGACGCGATCGCCGATGTGGTGGAGTCGGTGCGCGGGACCGACTTCTACCGGCCGGCGCACGAGTCGATCTATGACGCGATCGTGGACCTTTACGGGCGCGGCGAGCCCGCCGATGCGGTCACGGTCTCGGCGGAGCTGACCAAGCGGGGCGAGCTGGCGCGCGTGGGTGGCGCGCCGTACCTGCACACGCTCATCAGCTCGGTGCCCACGGCGGCGAACGCCGGCTTCTACGCGCGGATCGTGCGCGAGCGTGCGGTGCTGCGCAAGCTCGTTGACGCCGGGACCCGGATCGCTCAGCTGGGCTACGCCACCGACGGCGGCGACGTCGACGAGCTCGTGAACACGGCCCAGGCCGAGGTCTACGCGGTCACGGAGCGCCGCACCAGCGAGGACTACATCCCGCTGAAGGACATCCTCAACGGCACCATGGAGGAGATCGACGCCGCCTCCCACCGTGGCGAGGGCATGATCGGCGTGCCGACCGGGTTCAAGGACCTCGATGCGCTGACCAACGGGTTGCACCCCGGTCAGATGATCGTTCTCGCGGCCAGACCGGCTGTGGGCAAGTCGACGATGGGTCTCGATGTTGCCCGTGCTGCGTCGATCAAGAACGGCATGACGTCGGTGATCTTCTCGCTGGAGATGAGCCGCAACGAGATCGCGATGCGCATGCTCAGCGCGGAGTCGCAGGTGCCGCTGCAGAACCTGCGCAAGGGCAACATGCGCGACGAAGACTGGACGCGCCTGGCCCGCACGATGGGCAAGCTCAGCGACGCGCCGCTGTTCGTGGACGACAGCCCGAACATGTCGCTGATGGAGATCCGCGCCAAGTGCCGCCGACTGAAGCAGCGCCACGACCTCAAGCTCGTGGTGATCGACTACCTGCAGCTGATGAGCTCCGGCAAGCGGGTGGAGTCGCGTCAGCAGGAGGTCTCGGAGTTCTCCCGTGCCCTCAAGCTGCTTGCGAAGGAGCTCGAGGTCCCCGTCATTGCGATCTCGCAGCTGAACCGTGGTTCTGAGCAGCGGACCGACAAGAAGCCTCAGATGAGCGACCTTCGCGAGTCGGGCTCGATCGAGCAAGATGCCGACGTCGTGATCCTGCTCCACCGCGAGGAGATGTACGAGAAGGAGTCGCCCCGCGCCGGGGAGGCCGACATGATCGTCGCGAAGCACAGGAACGGCCCGACCGACACGATCGTCGTCGCGTTCCAGGGTCACTACGCCCGGTTCTTCGACATGGCGCAGTAGTTCCGGTCTGACAGTTCTGTCGAGATGCGGCTGTCGAGATGCAGTGAATCTTGCACATACCGGGTCGTATGTAACATGACCATTTCTTGGCTCGCTTCTCGACCTTCGCTTTATGTACTGACGCCAGGGTGCTCGGTGTTTGCGCAGGTCTGGGCGCTCGTGTGATCGAGCGGAGGGCCGAGGATGGTGAAATCGAATCGTGCACGGGTTGCTGGAGCCGCTGGGCTGTGAAGTGCGCTGCGCCGGTGATTCGCGGTGATTTCCCCGGTCAACGCGCCTCCGGGGCTTCGACGGATATCACGCGCGGCGTGACCTTTGCGTTGTCGATCTCAACCGACGGCTTCGGGTGCGCGGACGATGCCGCGCGCTCAGGACTTGAACCGGTTCGGCTTCGGCCAGGACTGCTGGACCTGATGCGGAGTGACTGAATGGCTTCCGCAACCCGGTGCGTGGACTGCTCGCTACCGGTGCTCGGTGTCGTAGATCTCTGGGATCGCGGCTCGGACGGTGGCTACGGTCGAGCCGACGGCCTGGCTGGTGTTGTCGATCTCGATGTACCGGTAGCCGTTGGCGTTGTCTCGGAGGCTGTGGCGGCTCAGGTCGTAGTTGGCGTCCGCGGTGTCGCGTCGCTCCTTGCTCGTGGGCTTCGAGCGATGGATCCGCCGGTCGTCGCGTACTGACCGGGAGGGGACGAGGTGGACGACGTAGAGGGTGGCGCTGTGGTCGAGGCGTTCCAAGAACTGCCCCAGGCTCGTGTGAGTGTCGCGGTCGAGGAAGCTGCCGGCGATCACGGTGGGGTAGCCAGCGGCCCAGAAGTTGCCGATGACCGAGACCAGGTTGCTCCACAGCAGATCGAGGAACGTCTGATCGAAGGAGAATGGGTTGACCTGACCCACGTCCTCGCCGTCGACCTTCGCTCCGCCTGGCGTCACGTGAAGGAGCGCGTTCATGACGGTCGACTTCCCGGCGCCTTCGGCACCGGTGACGATGATCAGCGTCTTCACGCCGCTCACGCTATCGGGGCTGCATGAGCGCGGCCTCACAGCAGCGCAGACCAGCTTCCTGTGCAGTAGTTGGATCCGACGACAGCGCCCCAGACCAGATCGCGAGTCCCTCGCTAGGCTCGCGGCTATGGCATCGGGGACACTGCGGATCGTCGCAACGCTCGGTACGGCGCTGCTGTTCGGTGCGCTGCTGTCCGGCTGCGGCGTGCCAGCCACCCCACCGGCCGACGCGGACAGCTCGACGGCGGTTGAGCCATCTGAGACCGCCTCGCCGAGTGTCGCTTGCCCGGATCAGTTCGACGGCGAGGTCCCGGAGGGCTGCATCGTCTACGACCCCGACGAGCAGATGGACAGCAACGAGAGGTACCGCGACCGGATGGATGTGCCCGACGACGTCGCCGCCGCCGGTGAGGCGCTCTTGCCCGACGTCATCGAGGCGCTCGAG
>NZ_JBMDXJ010000405.1:0-3753 GCF_048594945.1 Pseudactinotalea sp.
GACGCCTGGATCTCCGCGAGCACGTCGGCCAGCGGGATGCCGCACTCCAGCGCCATGCCGTACGTGACGTACACGAGATCGCCGAGCGCATCGGCGGCCGCGACCGTGTCGCGGGTGCCATCGACGGCGGCGATGGCGGCCGCGAATGCCTGCACCATGAGAGTGCCTGCGCGCTCGCCGTAGACCGCCCCGACCAGCTCGGCGAACTCCTCGCCGATCAGCGCCATCCGCATGTGCACGCGCTCGCGGTCCACGCTCGGCGCGTCCGGTGCCACCGGCAGCGCGTACGTTGCGTGGAACTCCCGCACCAGGGCCTCGGGGTCGCGTGCGTCCATCGCGCCACAGTAGTGGTGCGCGTGCTCCTCACCGCGCCGTACCCTCGGGCCTCGTGAGAGGCGCGAGGATCACGACGGCGGGGCTCACCCTGGTCATGGTTCTCGCCCTGGGAGCGTGTGCGAGTGGGTCGGAGCCGGTGCCGCCGCCCCCCGGGGTCGGCTTCGACTACCAGCTCGGCGGCGACTACCCGCTGCCTGACGGCGCCGGGCTCGTGGTGCGGCAGTGGTCGGGTGGTGAGGCTGCCGCTGGCGCCTACTCGGTCTGCTACGTCAACGCCTTCCAGACCGAGGCGGAGCCGGGCCACCCCGACAGTGCGACGAACTGGCCCGACGGGCTCGTCCTGGAGCGGCTCGAGGACCCCGAGTGGCCAGGAGAGCACCCGATCAACATCGACTCCGACCAGCTCCGGCGCACCGCCGTGGAGTTCATCCAGCAGAGGTTCACCGAGTGCCAGGCGCAGGGCTTCGACGCGGTGGAGCTCGACAACCTCGACACCTTCACCCGCTACCCCGACGCGCCCTTCGACCGTGACGACGCGATCGCGTACGCGCGGCTGCTGGTGGCCGAGGCCGCCGACCTCGGGCTCGCCGTGGGCCAGAAGAACACCCCCGAGCTCCTCGACGTGGCCCGGACCGAGATCGGATTCGAGTTCGCGATCGTTGAGCAGTGCGGCGAGTACGACGAGTGCCAGCAGTTCGTCGACACCTACGGTGGCCGCGTGTTCGACGTCGAGTACACCGATACCGGCCTGGTCGCGGCCTGCGAGGTCATCGGTGAGGTGGCCGGGGTGGTCCAGCGCGACCTCGACCTGGTCGCGCCGAGCGAGGTGGGCTACCTGCACGAGACCTGCTAGTGGTGCGGAGCACTAGCGGCCGCCGCCGTCGGGCGGCTCCCCGCCACCGCCGGGACCACCCTCGCCACCACCGCCTTCGGGCGCGCTGCCCGAGGTCGGCTCCGTGGTGGTGTCGATCGGCACCGTGAGGGTGGCGACATAGCCGGCATCCACACTCCCGGTGACGGCGGCGATCTGGTGCACACCGCCGTCATCTCCGAACACGTTGTCACTGCTCAAGGTGACCTGCGCGAGGTTGGTAACCGACTGCTCGTACCCGATGGTCGCATAGACGGTGTCGCAGACGTTCTGCGGCAGCGCCAGCTGCGAGGTGGCGATCGCGTTCGTGGAGTCGTCGATCGAGTCGACGTCCGGGTAGACCTCGAAGTGAATGTGCGGCCAGCGGCCCGAGTAGCAGGCCGGGACGATGCTGGTGAAGGTGACCTTGCCGTCGTCGTCGGTGACCTGGACGCCGCGCAGGTAGTTCTGGTCCTCGATGCCCTCGGAGTACATCGAGTAGTTGCCGTCACGGTCACAGTGCCAGGCGTAGACCGCGACGCCGGCGAACGCGCCACCGCCTCCCGCCATGTCGAGCACGGTCAAGGTGAACTCGAGCGGCACACCCTCGGCGGTGCCGGAGGAGTCGCCGAAGCTGGAGCGGATGTCGCTGCGGACGATCCCGCTCTCCTCGAGCACGTCGGGGCCGTTGGAGCCGTCGCCGGGGTAGGGGCCGGCGGTCTCGTCCGGGATCTCGGTCAGGTCGGAGTCGGCCGTGGTGTCGGCGGAGGTGCCGGAGGTGACCGGGTCGCTGCTGGCGGCACCGCACGCGGCGAGGGCCAGCGCACCGGCGCCGACCCCGAACGCTCCGAGGACGCCGCGCCGTGTCATCAGCGTGCGCACGTCGAAGCGGAGCCCTTGGTCGACCACCTCTTCGTCCGGTCGAGGCAGGAGCCGGCCTTGGTAGGACGGTCCGCGTGTGGTCTGGTCGGGTTCAGGTCCGGTCATCGCAATGCTCCTTCAGGTGTGGGCGATGACGGCAGCGTGGCCCCCGCGCCTGACCTCGATCTGGGCGCTCTCTGGGAGGTTGCTGTGGGTCGCTAGGAGGCTGCCCACACCCCGAGCTCGTTGCCGGCGGGGTCGGCGAAGTGGAACCGGCGGCCGCCTGGGAAGGGGTACGGACCGTTGACCACGGTGCCGCCGGCATCGATGACTGCCTGCACCGTGGCATCGAGGTTCTCGCTGTACAGCAGCACGAGAGGGCCGCCGCGCGTGACCTGGTCCGAGAGCGCGAGGCCACCGGCTTCCTCGCCCTCAGGCTCGGCCGCGGTGCGGATACCCGCGTAGCCATCGCCGTAACTGGTGAACTGCCACCCGAACGCGCGCGAGTAGAAGTCCTGTGCCGCCTGCATGTCGGTGACGGAGATCTCGATGTAGTCGATCGAGAGCGGGATGCCGTGCGTGTGTGTGCTCATGCGCCGACGATGCCGCATGACACCGACATCGGTCAGGAGGTGACGCGTGCGGCCGTGGCGTCGGGGAGCGGGGCTGTGCCCGACCAGGCGTACCAGTGGCCGCCACCGGTCAGGTGCTCGGCGACCGCCCGTTGCAGCGACGTGCGCGGCGTCAGCGTGCGCACGTCTATCGGGTCCTCGGGGTCGCTGCGGACGTTGAAGGCGAAGTAGAGGACGCTCTCGTCGGACTGGTATCCCGACGCGGCGAGAGACCAGCGACGTTGGAACTGCGCCAGGTTCGAGGCAGGCGGCAGGAGCTGCGTGATCGTGGGATCCAGCAGCCAGCTGGTGCAGAGGAAGGCGCTCGCGGGGGTGTCGGGGAAGTGCCGCGCGAAGAACAGCGACGCCGCCGTGAAGGACTCCTCGACGCTCTCCGGCGTCAGCGGACCGGAGGCCGGGATGTGCGTGTCGAGCATCCACCCCTCGGCGGTCGGCTTCGGCACGAACTGCAGCCGGCCCAGCCACATCAGCCCGCCGGACCAGGCGGTGCGCATCCAGCCGTAGGTGTCGAGCCCGAACCGGCCGTGCGTGCGGCGGTTGACCGAGATCTGCTGCCCCAGGTCGGCGAGTGAGCCCCAGGAGATCTCGTCCGGGATCTGGCGGCGAGCGTGCTCGGCCCGGACCTCGGGCACGGAGGCGAGCAGGGCCAGGATCGCGAGATCCTCTCGGCCGTCCGGCAGGTCCGCCCACGGGTCGGGAACCGCGTCCCGGTTCCGCAGCCGCCCCACGCCCTCGGTAAGCAGCGACGCCATCCGTGCGACCGCGGCGACGTCCGAGCGGCTGCGCCTGAGCCGGTCCGCGAATCCCACGGCCTCGACCGCGTCGTCGTCGTGGAAGCCTAGGTGCACCAGTAGCTCCGGCAGGTCGTCCGGCGCCAGCCGTGCCCGGGTGGTTGCCTCGTCGATCACGAGCAACAACGGTACTGAGGACATCCACCCTGGTGAGGGACGCCGTTGGGGAATGTCTGCGGGGCGCGGTTCGGTACCGTGTGCGGAATGGACGGATACCGACATTCTGGTGACGCGCGCTGATGGACGGTCTGCTCGCGAACATCGCGCTGGTGCTGCTGTTCAT
>NZ_JBMDXJ010000406.1:0-11173 GCF_048594945.1 Pseudactinotalea sp.
CCACCCGAGGAGGACGCCGCCCTGTTCGACATGGCGCCGGAGTCCTCCTCCAGCGCCGAGGAGCACCCCGCCGCCGCATCCTCGCGTGACGACTCGCTCGGCGGCCAGGTGGTGCGCGTGCGCGCCTGGGCCGACGAGACCGACAGCGGCGACCGGGATGACCTGGTGCCGGGTGTCAGCGACCGCGCCTGGCGGCAGGTGTCGGTCACGTCGATGGAGTGCATCGGACAGTCTTGTCCGCTGCGCTCGGAGTGCTTCCCCGAGCTCGCGCGGCAGGCGGCACGCACCGCCGACGTGGTGGTGACCAATCACGCGATGCTGGGGATCGCCGCGAGCGGCTCACCCGGGGCGCTGCCCGAGTTCGACGCACTCGTCGTGGACGAGGCGCACGAGCTGCCCTCGCGGGTGACGGCGCAGGCCTCGGTCGAGCTGTCGGCACCGGCGGTCGAACGGGTGGCTCGGCTCGCGCGCCGCCAGGCGGGCACCGCCACCCAGGCCCTCGACGACGCCGCGGTGCTGCTGCGGAGCGTGCTCACGGCGACGCCCGAGGGCCGCTGGCCCGACGCGCTGCCGCCCGAGGTCGAGGGCGCCGTGCGCGCGGTCGCCGACGCCGCGCGGCAGGTGGTCTCCTCGATCAAGCAGGACAGTGTCAAGTCCGGCAGCAAGGACGGCGACGCGGGCGGAGCGCTCGCGCAGGCACGGTCGGCCGCGCTCGTGCTGTTCGAGATCACCGATCGACTGCTCTCGGACCGGCTGCGCAACCGGGAGGACGTCGTCTGGTGCAGCCGCGGTATCGGACCCGGCGAGGCGATCAAGATCAACGTCGCGCCGCTCGACGTGGCGGGTCCGATCGCCGGGCAGCTCCTCGCGGGCCGCGGCGCTGTGCTGACCTCCGCGACGCTCACCCTCGGCGGCACGTTCGACGCGACCGCGGGCTCGATGGGGATGGGCGGCGCGGACTACACGTCTCTCGAGGTGGCGTCGCCGTTCGACTATGGCCGGCAGGGCATCGTCTACGTGGCCAAGCACCTGCCGAAGCCGGGGCGCGAAGGCACCGATCCGCGCGTGCTCGAGGAGATCGCCGAGCTCATCGAGTCGGCGGGCGGGCGCACGCTGGGACTGTTCTCCTCGCGCCGCGGCGCCACCGCCGCCGCCGAGGCGATGCGGGAGCGGCTCCGCACACCGGTACTCGTGCAGGGCGAGGACTCCATCCCCTCGCTGGTGCGCGACTTCGCGGCCGATCCCGCGACCAGCCTGTTCGGCACGCTGTCGCTGTGGCAGGGCGTGGACGTTCCCGGTGACGCGTGCCAGCTTGTGCTGATCGATCGGATCCCGTTCCCACGCCCCGACGATCCGGTGATGGCCGCACGCACCGAGGTCGTGGCCAAGCGTGGCGGCAACGGCTTCATGGCGGTCTCCGCCACGCATGCAGCTCTGCTGCTCGCTCAGGGCGCCGGGCGCCTCATCCGCGGCGTGAGCGACCGGGGCGTGGTCGCGATCCTCGATCCACGCGTGGCGACAGCCCGGTACGGCACCTTCCTGTCTCGGTCGCTACCGCCGCTCTGGCCCACCACGGACCCGGCGATCGTCCGGGCAGCGTTGCGTCGGCTGCGGGACGAGCAGTGAGCGGCCCTCTCAGCCTCAGAGGGCTCGCAGCACGCTGACAACGCGGCCGAGGATCTCGGCGTCGGTACCGTCGATAGGCGAGAAAGCGGGGTTCGCGGGAAGCAGCCAGACCTTTCCGCTGTCGCGCTTGAGCGTCTTGACCGTGGCCTCGCCATCGATGATCGCGGCGACGATCTCGCCGTTCTCGGCGACCTGCTGCCGCCGCACCACCACCCAGTCGCCATCGCAGATCGCAGCCTCGATCATCGACTCTCCCACGACCTTGAGCAGGAACAGGTCACCGTCGCCCACGAGCTGACGGGGGAGAGGGAAGACGTCCTCGACCGCCTGCTCGGCCAGCAGCGGGCCGCCCGCAGCGATCCGACCGACCACCGGCACGTACGAGGGCGTGGCGCCGGTCGTCTCGCCGTCGTGCAACGTGAGGTGGCGGCCGCCCTCGGAGCTGGCGATGGCGACATCGTCATCGGGAGCGACGATCTCGATCGCGCGCGTGGAGATCGGGTCGCGCCGCAGGAAGCCCTTCTCCTCGAGGGTCTGCAGCTGGTACTTGACCGACGACGGACTCGCCAGACCGACAGCATCGCCGATCTCGCGCATCGTGGGCGGGTAGCCGCGGGTGGCGAGGCTGCTCCGGATCGCCTCCATGATCCGCTGCTGACGCTCGGTGAGTCGGGTGTTCCGGCCGTCGGGGTCGAACGGGTTCATCGCTTGGCTCCCTGGTTCCTGTCTGAGTGATCGTCGCTCGAGCCCGAATCGTTGGAAAATCAACGGATTCTTACCGCTGCCGGGCCAATGTCGGAGGTCCGTGATGGTGTGTGCTGCGTGAGAACAAGCGTACGAGCACACAGCGACCGTGACAAACATCCGTTCGACGGGCGTGTCGCGCCTGTCGGGGTGGACGCCGTTGGAACGTGCGTGCTATCTTCGTACAGACGTCCGACGAACGCACGTACGACGCACGGTTGTTCGACCACCCCGACCAACAGCATTCTTCCGACCCGCGTCCCCCACGAGGAGCCCACGATGAGCGTCTTGGCCCACCCCGGTCCGATCTCCTTCCCGAGCCCCCGGCGTCGCCACCTGGCGCTGGTGCCGGCGCTCCCGGACGCCACGCCCGAGCCCGAGCGGCTCGCCGATGTGGTCCCGCTGCCGGCCGCGCGCCCTGTCGCCCCTCGTCCGGCGAACCCGCGTCCAGCGAGTCGGAGCGCTGCCGCCGCGCCAGCACCACTACGACTGACGACGCGCGGCCGCGCGGTGCTCGCCGGGCTGGCGATCGCCGCCGCGGCGAGCGCGGGCTCTGTCGTCGGCGCGGTCGCCGGCCAACATGAGTCGACCGGTGCCGTGGACGTCGTCACCGTCTCCAGCGGGGACAGTCTGTGGAGCATCGCGGCGTCGGTCGCCACTCCGGGGGAGGATGTGCGCGACCTGATGAGTGAGATCGCGGAGCTGAACGGCTTGACCGGGACCACGATCGTGGCCGGCCAGCAGCTCACGGTTCCCAGCGGCGACTGACTGGCGCGCCCACTCTCCGGCGAGGGGCGGCGGGTGCCGCGGTGGTGTGCTCTCGCGCGTGGCTTTGCGCTCGACACGTGGGATCTGGCCGACTAGATTGCTACATCTAGTAGTTACAGCGGTGTGATCCGACACATGTAGCGTCCAACGCGAGGGAGTGGCAGCATGTACTGTCCGTTCTGCCGTCATCCCGATTCCCGGGTGGTCGAGACGAGGGCTGCCGAGGATGGGTCGTCGATCCGCCGCAGGCGGCAGTGCCCCGAGTGCGGTCGCCGCTTCACCACTCTTGAGACCACCAGCCTCGTGGTGGTGAAGCGCTCCGGGGCGGCGGAGCCCTTCAGTCGCGACAAGATCGCGGCCGGCGTGCGGAAAGCTTGTCAGGGTCGTCCGGTCTCCGACGACCAGATCGCGCTGCTGGCCCAGCAGGTCGAAGAGGCGGTCCGCAGCACGGGTGCGGCTGAGGTTGACGCGCACGAGGTGGGTCTGGCCATTCTCGGCCCGCTGCAGGACCTCGACGAGATCGCCTATCTCCGCTATGCGAGCGTCTACCGCAGCTTCACCTCGCTCGAAGACTTCGAGGCCGCGATCACCTCGCTCCGCCACCATCGATCGACGAGCGGCGAGGTTGAGCAGTAGGGCATGCTTGAGGCCCATGAGACCACCGTCGGTGGCGCCGGAGGGGAAGCCGGCGCTACCGACGGTTCTGAAGGATCCTGCTTATTCTGGCTTGAATGAAGGTATCATCTTCATATGACCGAGATGAAGCAGGCAGCGGCGCTGATCGGGGACGTCATCGGTTCTCGCGGCGTGGCCGATCGTGCCGCGCTGCATCGGCGACTGCGTGAGGTCGTGGAGCTGGCCAACAACGATCTGGCGCCGCTCGTGCCGTTGCGGATCCAGTCGGGGGACGAGTACCAGGGCGTCTACGCCACGGTCGGCGCCGCGCTCCATGCCGCGCTCCGGCTGCGGCTGGCACTGCTCCCCGACGCGGACCTGCGGCATGGGATCGGTTGGGGCGGTGTCACAGTGCTGGAGCAGGAGCCTCGCGTCGAGGACGGCCCGGGTTGGTGGGCCGCACGCGCAGCGATCGAGGAGGTGGAGGCCGACGCGGCCCGGGCGCGTACGCACGCGGCACGCACCCGCTACGTGCTCGCTACCGACACCGAGGGCCCCGCGGAGGCCGCTGTCAACGCGGCGCTGCTGTGTCGTGACCAGCTCGTCGATGCAGGTGACGAGCGGGCGCTCCGGCTGCTGCGCGGGCTGCTCGACGGTCGCAGCCAGACCGATCTCGCGGCCGACGAGGGGATCTCGCCGTCGGCGGTCTCGCAACGAACCCGGCGCAGCGGCTTGGCGGTCGTCGTTGCCGCCGACGCCCTGCTCCAGGAGGTGTGAGCTTCATGATCTGGTTGGGCCTGTTGCTCCTGGGCTGCGGAGTCGCAGACATCGCCAACCGCCCGAGAACGGCTCGGCTGGTTCCGGAGGCGGTCGGTGCAGCCGCGGCTGTGGTGGTCGGGCTGCTCGCCGGCCAGACCGGCGGTGTCGATCTGCTCGCTCTCGTGGTGATCGCGGCGCTCGTGGTGCTGTGGCGCCGCACCGGTGAGCGGACGTTCCGTGGCGGCTCGCCCGCCGTGCCCCTGGCGATCCTCGGTGTCGGCGTCGGCGTGATGCTTCTCGCCTCCGGCCTCGCGTCACCGGTCTCCGGACCATTCGCGTCGTGGTGGTCCGGGCTGGCCTGGCCGCCCGCAGCACGAATCGAGCCGGCACATGCATTACTCGTGCTCGGCGCGCTGGTCGCCCAGCTCAGCACCGGGAACGTGATCGTGCGGCTCGTCCTGGCGGCGACCGGCACCGTCAACCCGGCGCGGCGCACGTCCGGCTCGGCGACCGACCCCGCGGATCCGGCGAGCGACCTCAAAGGTGGCCGCCTGCTCGGGCCCATGGAGCGCGTGCTCATCATCGGGCTCGGCCTCGCGGGCAACCTCACGGCGGCGAGCATCGTGGTCGCGGCGAAGGGGTTGTTGCGGTTCCCCGAGCTCAGCTCGCGCAAGGATCAGGAGCACGTGCACCGCCTGACGGAGTACTTCCTGGTGGGGTCGTTCGTGAGCTGGATGCTCGCGCTCATCTCGCTCGCGATGCTGGCAGCGTGAGAACGTGACGCCGATGCTCGTGGTGATGGCCGGGCTCCCCGGCGCCGGCAAGAGCACCCTCGCCCGTGCGCTCGCCTTGGAGACCGGAGCGGTGCTGCTCTCGGTCGACACGGTCGAGGCCGCGATGTGGCGCGCCGGCGCTGGCGGCCCCGTGCACCCGTCGGTGCCCTCCGGGCTGGCTGCGTACGGCGTGGTGCAGGCTCAGACGGGCGAGCTGCTGGCAGCCGGTCACACCGTGATCGCCGATGCGGTCAACGCCGTGGAACCAGCTCGAGCAGCCTGGCGCGACCTCGCCGCCGAGCACGGCGCTCCGATTCGGTGGATCGAGGTGACGTGCTCCGATCCCACGGTCCATCGCGAGCGCCTCGCCGGCCGCGGGACCCGCTACGCCGGGTTCGCCGAGCCGACCTGGGCGGAGGTCGCTGCGCGGACGATGGAGGTGTGGTCCGACGATCGGCTGGTGCTCGACACCTCGCGCAGCCTCGACGGCCTCGTCGACGCTGCGCTGGCCTACGTGTCCCAGGCCGCCCATGATGCACAGATGAGATAACCGATTGGCCCGGCCCGCCGCCGTCGGGCAGGCTGGGGGCGACGACCGACGAGAGGTGAGTGGGCATGGCTGACGACAAGGGCACCGAGCCGGAAGGCATCAAGGATGCCAAGGCGAAGATGCGTGAGGCGCTCGAGCGCAAGAAGGAGCAGGATCACCTCACGGCCGAGGGGCGCCGCAACACCGGTCAGGTGCACGGCTCCGAGGTGACCGGCGGACGCCGGATGTTCCGCCGCAAGTCCGGGGGCTGAGACCTCAGTTCTGCGGCTGGACCGGCTGGTCCAGCACCCGCACCCGGATCGTCGGCTCCATCGCCTCGAGCGCCTCGACCGCCGATCCGGGGAGCGGGCCGCTGAGGTCCGTCACCACGTAACCGAGATCGCCCGCGGTCCCGAGAACCTGGGACTCCACGTTGACACCCCCGGATGACAGGGCCTGGTTGACTCCCGCGAGCACGCCGGGCACGTTCCGGTGCAGGTGGGCGATTCGCGATGCTCCGTCACGGGGCCGGTCGAGGATCAGGGCGGGGACGTTGACCGAGAGACCGGTCGCTCCGACCGCCAGGTAGTCCCGGAGCTTCGCCGAGACGAAGAGCCCGATGTCCTGCTGCGCTTCCTCGGTGGAGCCGCCCACGTGAGGCGTGAGGATCACGTTGGGGAGATCCCGCAGCTCGGAGTGGAACGGGTCACCCGCCGACTTGGGCTCCTCAGGAAAGACGTCAACCGCAGCCCCGGCGACCGCGCCGTCGAGGATCCGCTCCCGGAGCCTGGCGTAGTCCACGAGGAAGCCGCGTGAGAGGTTGAGGAAGATCGCGCCTGGCTTCATCCGGTCGAACTGTGCGGCGCCGAACATGCCGGCGTTCCCGGGGCGACCGTCCACGTGCAACGTGACGATGTCCGCGACGTCGAGCAGCGCCTCCAGCGAGCTCATCCGGGTGGCGTTGCCGAGCGCGAGCTTCTCGGCGGTGTCGTAGAAGACCACCCGCAGACCGAGCGCCTCGGCGACGACCGACAGCTGCGTGCCGATGTTGCCGTAGCCCACGATCCCGAGCGTGCGGCCGCGGACCTCGTGCGCGCCCGTCGCCGACTTGTCCCAGATCCCGCCGTGCAGCGCCTTGTCCTTCTCGGTCAGCCGCCGCGTCAGGGCGATGATCTCGGCGATCGCGAGCTCCACGACCGAGCGCGTGTTCGAGAACGGGGCGTTGAACACGGCCACGCCGCCTGCTGCCGCATGAGCCAGATCGATCTGGTTGGTGCCGATGCAGAACGCCCCGACGGCGCTGAGCGACGGGGCGCTGTCCAGCACACGCGCCGTGACCTGCGTCTTCGATCGGATGCCGAGGAGATCGATTCCCTCGAGCGCCGCGATCAGCTCGTCCTCGTCGAGTGCTCCCGAGCGGGTCGTCACCTCGACACCAGCCTTCTCGAGCGTCTCGCGCCCGAGGCTGTGCACGTTCTCCAGCAAGAGTGCCTTCACCACGGTCCTATCGTCTCAGCATCCCGAGCCGGCGCCGGAGCGGGACCACGTGATGGGACACGAACGCGGTCACGTGAGCTCGAACCCCCACGGGAGCGGGTGTGCGTGGACCACGTCGAGGTGGCGGGTGGGCCGTGTCATCGCCACGTACAGGTCGCCCGCACCCGTGGCCTGCTCGGCGATCGCGGCCGGCTCCACCAGCACCACGTGGTCGAACTCCAGGCCCTTCGCGCCGGTGGGGTCGAGCACCACCAGGGACGCACCGAGATCGGCGGCGCCGGTGAGACCGAGATCGGTCGCGAGCTGCGCGCGCTCGCTCCGCGGGGTGATCACCGCGATCGTGCCGCCTCGCTGCTGTGCGCGCTCCACGGCGTTCCGTACCTCCGCGAGGACGTCGTGCGTGGGGTGCAGGCTGACGGCGTCGGGTTCGTCGCGCGCGGACTGGACACGTGACGGTGGGCGCGTCGGATCGGCTGCGGTGGCGACCGCGGTCGCGAGGTCCATCACCGAGCGAGGTGTGCGGTAGTTCACCGTGAGCTCCTCGAGGCGCCACCCGCCCTTGAGCGGGCCGTCGAGGGCGTCGGCCCACCGGCGGACCCCGGCGCTTGCCGAGGTCTGCGCGACGTCGCCGACCACCGTCATGGATCGCCGCGGGTTGCGGCGCAGCAGCGCACGCCACGCCATCTCGGAGAGCTCCTGAGCCTCGTCGACGACCACGTGGCCGTACGTCCAGGAACGATCGGCCAGGGCGCGTTCGGCGGTCGTGAGCGCCGGCCCGCTCTCGGCGAACCGGGACGCGAGCTGCTCGGCGCTGACGATGCCGCCACCGAGCCCTTCGCCCAGCACCTGCTGCGCGTACTCGAGCTCGGATCGACGCTGGGCTTGCGCCTCGGCGCGCGCCCGACCGCGCTCGGCCTCGTCCTCTGGACCGATCAGCTCGGCCGCCTCGTCGATGAGCAGCACATCGGCGGGGGTCAGCGGGGCGTCGACGGGGCGCTGCAACGCGGCCAGCTCCGCGCGGCTGAGCGCGCCCCGCGCCGCGTCGGCGAGCTTGTGCGGCTTCGCGAACAGCTCCCCGACCAGGCCCGCGGCCGTGAGCGGCATCCAGCAGAGATTGAGCGCCACCCGGACATCCCGTGCGGTGCGCAGGTCCTCCACGAGCTCGGCCCGTTCCTCGGGGTCCACGCCGCCGATCTCCTCGGCATATTGGCGGGCCAGAACCGAGAGCATGTGGCGCACGAAGGTGGCGCGTGCCTCGTTGTGGGTGCGGTGCGCGCGTCGCGCGCGGGTGTGTCCCTCGCGGACGTCCCCGGGGAGCAGCCGCACCGTGTGGGTGCCCACCCGGAGCTCGCGGGCCGGCAGCACCCGTTCCTTGTTCCTGACCGCCCGGGCGATGATCCGTGCCCAGACGGCGCGGCCCTTGAGCTCCGCGAGGTCGTCGCTCTCGACGGCCGTCGCCGTCACGTCCGGCACCAGATCGTCCAGGGTGAGCGCCACGACACCGGTCTCGCCGAGCGATGGCAGCACCGCTTCGATGTATCGCAGGAACACCCGGCTCGGGCCGATGAGCAGCACCCCGGCGCGCTCGAGAACCTCGCGGTTGGCGTAGAGCAGGTAGGCGGCGCGGTGCAGCGCCACAGCTGTCTTGCCTGTGCCGGGACCACCTTGGACCACGAGGATGCCGTCGGCGGGGGAGCGGATGATCGCGTCCTGCTCGGCCTGGATCGTCGCCACGATGTCGCTCATCCGGCCCGTGCGGTGCTCGAGCAGGGCCGACATCAGGGCGCCCTCGCCCTGCAGCGAGGTGTCGGCGTCGAGCGCCTCGGCGTCGAGCAGGTCGTCCTCGATCGAGATGACCTCCCGGCCGCGCGTCTGCAGGTGGCGGCGGAGCACGACGCCGTCGGGGGAGGCCGCCGTCGCCTGGTAGAACGAGCGGGCGGCCGGTGCGCGCCAGTCGGTGAGCAGCGGCACCTGGTCGGCGTCCGAGACCCCGATCCGCCCGACGTAGCGGCGCGCACCGTCGTCGAGGTCGAGCCGACCGAAGACCAGCCGCTCCTCGACGCCGTTGAGCTGGGCGAGCCGATCGGCGTACAGCGTCGCGAACGCGTCGCGCTCCGAGCGGTTCTGGTGCGTCCCGGAGGCGCCCGAGCGCTGCACGTTGCGCAACCGCTGCTTGGCGTCCTCGCGCAGGTCGTCCACGCGCCCGTAGACGGTGTCGACGTAGCGCTGCTCGTGCTCGAGCGGGCTCACGGACGAGCGGTTCTCCGGCACGGTCTCGCGTTCCCCTCCTGTGGGCCTGGCTGCGCCCACGGGCACAAGCGGCCGTCCATTATCCACCGTGAGCGCAGTCGTCGCGACCAGCCGCCACGAGGGAATGGCAGGCTTGTCCGAGGCGTTGCACCGGCCAGGAGGAGAACACGTGCGTAACCCAGCTGATCTGTACTCAGGTGCCGACGCCGGCGGGCGGACCGCGACCGTGCTCGTGCACGCGTTGTCGGGCTCGATGGATGCCGGCCATGCCGGTCGGCTCGTCGCCGACCACCTGACCTCGACCCTGCCGACCGAGAGGGTCGCCACGTTCGACGTCGACCAGCTCATCGACTACCGGTCCCGTCGGCCCGTGATGTCGTACGACGGCGGAGCATGGGTCTCGTACGAGGCGCCCCGCCTGGTGGTGGATCTGGTGCGCGACGACGAAGGGGTGCCGCTGCTGCTCCTGCACGGCCCGGAGCCTGACCTCTCATGGGAGGCGTTCGTCGCGGCCGTGCGGCAGATCATCGACGATTTCGGGGTCACCACGACGATCGGTGTGCACGGGATCCCGATGGGGGTGCCGCACACCCGGCCGATGACCGTGACCGCGCACGCTACGCGACCCGAGCTGATCTCCGAGCACCCGAACTTCGTCGGCTCGCTGCAGGTCCCGGGCTCGGCGGCCGCGTTGCTGGAGCTGCGGCTGGGCGAGGAGGGCCGCGACGCCCTCGGCTTCGCCGCGAACGTGCCCCACTACCTCGTGCAGACCGACTTTCCGCAGGCCGCGGCAGAGCTGGTCAGGCAGATCGCGCGAGCGAGCGGGCTCACGCTGCCGATGGGTGAGCTCGAGGCCGAGGGGGTCAAGGTGCTCGCGGAGATCGACCGGCAGGTCGATTCCTCCGACGAGGTCCGGGCGGTCGTCCGGGCGCTGGAATCGCAGTACGACTCGTTCGCTGCCGACGCCGAGCGTGCCGGCCGGGCGCCGCTGCTGGCCGCGACCGAGGAACTCCCCAGTGCCGATGAGCTCGGTGCCCAGATCGAGGCGTTCCTTGCCGGCAAGGACGGCATCGATGGCACAGTCGACGAGGACACTCCCGGCGCCTGATCGGGCCAGGGTTTCAACGCTCTCTCGACACGACGCTGAAGGAGCGTTGAACTCGGGTCGGGAAAAGCGGTGGCGTGGTCGGGGCATGCCCAGTAGCGTCCGGACCGAGGCTGATTCCGCGGCCTGCACCTGAGGGAAGGAGGACGTCATGACTGTCGCGCTGACCCCTGCCGTCCTCCGTCTCATCCGGACCCGCTGACACCGCGCGGGTCCCTCCCTCAGGAGATCCCGCCATGCCATCGTCCTTCGACTGGGACACCTTCATCGCCACGTTCGACGCGACCACTCAGGTCGTCGACCTCGACGACGACCAGCGCTGGTCCACCTGGCCTGAGACCGCGCACACTCTCGACCGCGGTCCGCAGCCCTTCCCCGACTGGGTCGTGGAGCACGCCGGTGCGATCGACACCGAGCTCGGCGTGCTCAAGACCGGCAAGGAGGCCGACGCCTACCTCATCGAACGGGCGCTTCCCGAGGACCGGCGTACCGGGGACCTGGGTGAGG
>NZ_JBMDXJ010000407.1:0-5237 GCF_048594945.1 Pseudactinotalea sp.
CGCCCTCGGGTCCCTCGCGGTGATGCCGGCGGCCTCCGCGAGCCCTGACGACGGGCTCTCGGAGACCACCGTCACCCGGTACGAGGTCGATGGTGACGGCCCCGTCGAGGTCACGGTCACGGCCACCCTGGTGAACGAGAAGCCTGACAGCGGCAGCTATTACTACTTCTGGAACTCCTACGGCGTCCTGATCCCCGAGGGTGTCGATGACGTCGTCGCCACCAGCCGGGGAGAGACGCTCTCGCTGTCGATCGAGGCGACCGACGACCCGGACCTGGCCTACGCCGTCGCGAGCTTCGGCGCGCTCATGTACGGGCAAGAACGGGAGATCGTGTGGACCTACACGATCCCGGGCGACCCGATCCGGTCCGACAGCTACACCCGGGTGGGTCCGGGGTACGCGACGTTCGCCGTCGTCGCCACCGGCGACGAGGGTCAGGTCACGATCGAGATCGTGACCCCCACCGCGATGACCTTCGACTCCACCTGGGATGGCTTCACCTCCTCCGACGACGGCGACGTGCGCACCCACCGCTCCACGGAGAGCCAGGACGAGTACGGGGCATCGGCGTACGTCTCGGTCCGTGACCCCGACCAGGCGGACACGACCGACGTGACCGTGGGCGACAACACCCTGACCTTGAGCAGCTTCCCCGGCGATTCCGAGTGGAGTGACTTCGTCACCGAGCAGGTGACGGCGGGCATGCCGCTGCTCGAGGCGACCATCGGGCAGGAGTGGCCGGGCGGCGTCGACACCATCCGCGAGGACGTCTCGCCGGAGGTCCTCGGCTACGCGTGGTTCGATCCCAACCGCGGCGAGATCGTGGTCCCTGAAGACCTCGATGCAGCCCTGCTCATGCACGAGCTCTCCCATGCCTGGCTGAACGAGAGCACCTTCACGGGTCGGTGGTTGTACGAGGGTCTGAGTGAGTTCGTGGGGCAGCGGGTCGCCGAGGAGACCAGCGGGGAGCAGTCACCCTTCAAGACGCCGGACCCTGACGATCCCGATGCCGTCGCGCTGACCTCGTGGGCCGAGGTGAACCTCGCCGACGGTTACGACGATGCCGACACCTACGGCTACGCCGCCTCCTACGCGGCGATGGTCGCCCTCCTGGGCGAGCTCGACGACGACGCGCTGACCGAGGTGATCTCCGCGGCCTACGAGGGCGAGAGCGCCTACGCGGGGCCCGATGGTGCCGACGTCGCCACCCAGCGCACGGACTGGCAGCGGTTCCTGGACCTCCTGGAGACCCACACCGCCGTCGTCGACGCCGACGAGATCTACCGGACCTGGGTGGTCGATGCCGACCAGGAAGAGATGCTCGACGCGCGGTCGCCGGCACGCGAGACGTACGCCGCGATCAACGAGGCCGACGGCGCGTGGCTCCCTCCGCTCGGTCTGCGGACGGCGATGTCCGAGTGGGCCTTCGAGGACGCTGCCGGGATCAGCATCGCCTTGGGACTCGAGGGCACCACGCTCTCCTCCGACGCCCTCGCGAGCACCGCCGGTGCGGTGCAGACCGCAGCCGAGCAGGCTGGGCTTCCCGAGGTCGCCACGGTGCGCGAGAGCTACGAGGAGGCCGACTCCGCCGAGGACTACGCCGCGCTGGCAGCGCTGCTGCCGCAGGCGGTCGAGGTGGTGGGCAATGTCGGGGAGGCGTCGGAGGCCGCGGCGGAGGATGCGAATCCGTTCGGCGAGCTCGGCCAGCTGCTGCTCTCCGTGGACGACTCTGCGGCCGACTCCCGTGACCTCCTCGCCGACGGCGATCTCGACGCAGCCGACGATGCCGCCACCACCACCCTCGACCGCGCCGCGATGGCTCCGTGGCTGGGCGGTGGCCTTGTTCTCGTGGTCCTGCTGGTGCTCGCCGGCGCGACACTTCTGATCATTCGTGCCCGACGGCGTCCCGCCCCCGCCGTCGCCGCCGGCCCGTGGGTCTCCGCGCCGGTCGGGCTCGATCCGAGTGCCTCGCCCTGGCCTGTGCAGGGGGCTACCGGCCCAGGCGGCCCGCCCGGTCACGGTTGGCCACCCGCGCCGCCCGCGCCACCCGGGCCACCTGGTCACGGTTGGCCCGCCCCGGCGCCTGACGTGGTTCCCCAGCACCCACCGACTGCGACGTACCCGGGCGAGGCTCCACCGGGTCACGCGCCGCCGCCCGCATGGCCGAACGGACCGGGCGCATCGCCGGACGACCGGGCCTGAGCGCGCTGGTCGCGTTGCCCGCAGGCCGCCACGCGCCCCTACATCTGGGGTGGCCTGACCGGTTGAGGCCGGCGCACGCTGAGGGTTCGATGGAACGGTGACGACCGAGCCCAGCCCCACCGGCGCCGCGGACCAGGCGCGCATGCTCCCGGTCCACGTCTGACATGCCGGGCGCTCGCTGGTGGCCGCGGCGCCCGCCACGTGGCCTCCGCACGCGAACAGAGGCGGTCGAACGCCCCCTGGGCATGATGGCGAGCATCGGCGCCACGCTGATGATCCTGCTGTCGCTGTCGGCGCTGCGTGCGGACCTTGCCGGCCCGTTCTGGTGGGCGATCCTCACGCTCGTGTACCTGCTCGCCGTGCTGGTGGTGGGCGCGGCCTCGATCACCGGGCCGCTGCCACGCCTGGTGCGGGCATGGCAGCTGCTCGCGCTCGGCGGCCTGGCCCTCACGGTCGTCTGGTCGGTCGCGGGTCCGGCGCACCTGTCGCTGACCTACCTGCTGCTGCCGGCGATGGTGGCGTTCGCGTCGGTCGCGTGGCGGTGGCGCAACGCGCTGATCTTCACCGCGCTGGGTGCGTTGATCCCGCCTGCCCTGGGCCTGCTGCCGGGGATCGAGATCATGCCCGAGGTGGTCTCGCGAGCTCCGCTGCAGCTGAGCACCATCGGCTTCGTTGCGATCTTCCAGGGCGTGCGCCACCAGCTCACCGCCCAGTGGCAGGCCTCGAGCGACGCCGTGGCCGCCCGCGCCGAGCTCGAGGGCGCCCGCGCTGCTCTCGCCGAACGCGCCCGCATCGACTCCTTCATCCACGACGAGATCCTCACCGCTCTGCTCGGCGCGTCCCGTGAACCCGATGAGCCGGTCGTTCGTGCCCATGCCGCCCGGGCTCTCGCGATGCTCGAGTCCGAGCGTGTGGAGCGAGTGCCCGACGGCGGAGGGTTCGTCGATCTTCGTGCTCGCCTCGTGCCGTTGGTCCCCTCGGGCGTGCCGTTCGACCAGCCACCGGCCACGCAGTCGTTCGACGTCCCGGCCACGGTGGCGGAGGCCATCCTCGGTGCCGCGTCGGAAGCCCTGCGCAACGCGGACCGCCACGCCGGCGGCCCCACGCGGGTGCGGCTCGCGCACACGGACCGGGGCGGCGTACTCGTCGAGGTCCACGATCTCGGCCCGGGCTTCGACTCGCAGCGCATCGACCCCGCGCGGCTCGGTGTCGCCGGCAGCATCCTCGGCCGCATGCGGGCCCTGCCGGGCGGCGCCGCCGAGGTGGACTCGGCACCGGGCCAGGGCACCCGGGTGGTGATCCGGTGGACGCCGTGAAGCCGCGCGTGCTCGGCATCTCCGGACTGGGCTCGCGTGTGAGCCGGGTGACGATGATCGTCGTCTGGCTGGCCTTCTCCGCCTACGTCATCGAGCTGCCCGGGTGGCCGCACCCGGCGGTGGCGGCCGCGCTGCTCCTGCTGCTGGGCGCGACCTGGTTCGCCACGGCCGTTGTGGACGAACCGCTCCCGTGGCGCCACACGGTGCTCGTGCTCGCGTTCGCCTCGGCCGGCAGCGTCGTCGCGATGATCGATCCGACGCTCGACCGACTCGCGATCGCCTGGCTCATCACCCTCGCCGGCTACCAGTTCGCGTGCGTCGTCATCCGCGGCCGCGGCACGGTGGCCGTGGCCGCCTACCTCCTGACGACGGTGCTCATGCTTGCTGTGGGGGCGCTGGTTCCCGACGCGCACGGGTCGAGCGCGGGCTGGTCCGAGCCGCCGATGCCCGAGAGCCTGTTCTCGGTCGCGGCGCTTCTGCTCGGGGTGGTGTGGCGCGCCCTGCTGCTCGGCGTGCAGCGCCGTATCGGGGCGGAGGAGCGTGCCGAGAGCGAGAGCCGCGCCGCGGCGGCCGCGGTCCGCGAGGCGATCGCCGTGCGCGAGTCCGAGCTGGCGGGTGCGGCCGAGCGCGCCGCACCCGTGCTGCGCCGCGTCGTGGGCGGTTCGTTCACGGTCGAGGACCAGATCGAGGCGGCCCTGGCGGAAGCCGCGCTCCGTGACGGCATCCGAGCCGGCCGGCTCACCACCACACCCATCCGCAGCGCGGTGGAGAGCGCCCGCCGCCGCGGCTCGGCAGTGATCCTGTTCGATGACGGCGACCCGCACCAGCAGCTCGTCGCGGAGCACGTCGACCGCATCGTGGAGACGCTCGGCCGGGCAGGTCCGCAGGACCGTGTCACGGTCCGGTTGCTGCCGCCGGATCGCGATCTGGTGGGCACCGTGCTGCTCAGCGGCGACGAGGACAGCGAGCTCGAGCGACTACGTCGCTGACCGGGCCCGTTCCTCCAGCGCCAGCTCACGCTGCGAGGTGAGGATGCTCGACAGCCACGCGGCGCGTGGATCGGCATCCACGAACACGGCCTTGATCAGCAGTGTCATCGGCACTGCGAGCACGGCGCCGAGCGGCCCGAGCACCCACGCCCAGAACCCGACCGACAGCACGGTCACCACCATCGAGAGCCCCACGGCGTCGCCCACCACCTTCGCCGGCAGCAGTGTCGTCACGAGCGAGTTCAGCACGAAGTACACGATCACCACGAGCAGCATCTGCTGCCACCCGCCGGTGAGCAGCGCCAGCAGGGCGGGCGGCACCATGCCGATCACGAAGCCGATGTAGGGGATGAAGTTGCACACGGCCGCGAGCACACCCCACAGCAGCGCCAGCGGCACGCCGATCGCGAGCAGGAAGACCGTGTCGAGCACCCCGACGAGGATCGCGAAGGCGCCGGTGATCGCGTAGAAGCGGCGGGTCTGACCGACGAACGCCGTGAGCGCCGCACCCACGCGTGGATGATCGGCCGCCAGCCGCGCGAACCGCATCCCCACGTGCGTGGACTCGACCGTCATGAAGAACAACATGCTGATGAAGAACACGATGCTGCTCGCCGCGCTGAGCACCGAGGGAAGCAGCCGCGTGAGCCAGCTGGTGAAGGACGGCAGGTCGAGCCCGCCCAGCAACGCCTCGATCTGGTCCGGCCCGATCCCCAGTCCGGCGAGCCC
>NZ_JBMDXJ010000408.1:0-12888 GCF_048594945.1 Pseudactinotalea sp.
TGGATCAGAAGCCGGAGAGCGCGGTCTCGAGCTGGGCGATGAAGGCGTCGGCGGCGGCGTCGGGGCTCGACTGCCCGAACGCGACCTCCTCCCAGCGGGTGGTGAACTGGGTGACCAGCTGCTGGGTGCCGTCGGGCCAGATGTCGACGGTGCCGCCGGCGGCGAGAACCTCGTTGTAGAGCTCGATGCGCTCCTTGATGGAGTCGGTGACGTCGTCGGAGGCCAGCAGCTCGTCGGCGATGCTCGTCACCGGCGGCAGGCCGGTCTGCGTCTCGAGCGTGAAGGCGCCGTCGGCGGAGTTGATGAAGTAGCTGATGAAGTCGGCGGCCGCGGCGACGTTCGTGCAGTTCTCGGAGATCGCCCAGGAGTTGGCGCCGACCACCTGTGGTTGGCCACCTGTCGGGGCAGGAGCCATCGAGACCGCGCCCAGTCCGTTCTGGTCGAGCGTGATCTGCATGTCCGAGGCGTTGTTGTCGCCGGTGGCGCTCACGAAGGTGAGACCCACGGCCATCATGCCTTGGTTGGTGGGGACCCCGGCGTACTCGGCTGCCAGATCGGCCGAGGGTGTGAGGCCGTCGTCGATCGCGCCGAGCCACAGCTCAAACCACTCGACCAGGGTCTCCTTCGAGAACCCGGCTTCGGTCTCGGAGAAGAGATTCTCCCCCTGGCTGAGCGCCCACATCTGGAACTGGGTGATGCTGCCACCCTGCGATGCGAGTGCGTAGGAGTCGCCGAGCTGCGGCTGTGCTTCGGCCGCCCAGTCGACATAGCCTGCCCAGTCCTCGCCAGGGTCGGGAGCCGCCACCTGGGCGTCCTCCAGAGCCGGCACGTTCAGCACGGCACCCTCGTACCAGATGCCGTAGGGAATCGAGTAGATGTGGCCATCCGCGTTCCGGTTGCTCTCCACGACCTCCTCGGGGATGCCGGAGACGTCGATCGTGCCGTCCTCGATGAGGCCTTCCAGCGGCAGCAGCGACCCGCGGTCCTCGTAGCGGGCCTGGTAGCGGGACTGCATGGCGGGGAGGCAGGGGAGGTTGTTGGCCGATGCCTGGACCGAGAGCCGGTCCCAGTGCCCGTCGAAGGTGGTGGGCTGGGTCTCGATGACGAGATCGGGATGCTGCTCCCCGAACGTGTCGACGACGGCCTGCACAGCCGCGTTGCGGGCGTCGGAGCCGTACCAGGACATGGTCAGCGGCCCTTCGGCGGGGAGCTCGTCGCCCCCGGGCGCCTCCTCGCCGCCCGAAGAGCATGCGGCGGCGACGAGGACGAGCGAGAGCGCCGCAGTGGGGACGGCGAGACGGCGGCGGAGACGGCGCTGGCGCATGGCGTCGTTGCCTGCGTGGGACATGATGTTTCCTTACCTGTCGGTTGGGGGGTGCTGCTGCGGCGGGAGGTGGCGGGACGCGATCTGCACGCCCGTCTGGAGGTCGGCGATCACCGTTGCGCGGTCGACGAGCGGCAGCTCGACGACGACGAACCCGGACCATCCGGGTGTGATCGTCTGGGCGAGGACGGCGTCGAAGTCGACGACGCCTTCGCCGAACCGGACGAACTGGCCGGGGCCAGGACCGGTGCAGTCCTTGAGGTCGATGTGCACCACGCGGTCGCCGAGGTCGGCGGCCACGGCCGCTGGGTCATGGCCCGAGGCGACGAAGTGGCCGGTGTCGAGGCACACCCCGAGGGCGCCGGAGCCCACCGCAGCGAAGATCTCGTGGTAATCGCTGGGGTGCTCGATGACGTTGCCCACGTGGTTCTCGAGCACGAGCGTGATGTCGTGCTGCTCGGCCACCGGTGCGATCGTGCCGAGCAGGGTGATCAGGGCCGGCAGGCCACCCCGGGTGTCCCGGGCCGACCCGGTGGCCTTGATGACCTTCACGTCGAGGCGCCGGGCGGCCTCGATCAGCCACATCCACCGGCACACCTCGCGGGTGAGGTCCCCAGCATCCGGCCCAGGCGCGAAGGGCGAGACCTGGAGTGTGGCCGGACGCAGACCAGCAACCCGGCAGCGTCCGATCAGGTCCTCGATGCCCGCAGGGGTGAGATTGCGTCCGTACCAGGCGTTGATCTCGAGGTACTCGACGCCCAACTGGGGCGCGAGCTCGAAGGTGGGCACGAAGCCCTCGTCACCGAACCCGTCGAAGCAGATGGTGGCGACCGAGAGTCGCGGGCCGGCGGTCACTGCTCGTCCGTGGTGAAGTCGGGGATGCGCACGCGTTCCCCACCGGCCATCGCGGACTCGTGCGCGCAGATGCCGACTGCGGTCCAGTTCGCAGCGGTCTCGGCATCGATCGCCGAGGGTCGCTCCTCGACGATGCTGCGGATGAACTCATGGGCCAGATGGGGATGCGACCCACCGTGGCCAGCGCCCTGCACGAACGAGAGGTGCTCGTTGTCCTCGCCGTAGACGCCATGCGTGGTGAACTGCGCGATCTCGGCAGGGAGCAGCTCGGCGAAGTCGCGGACCTCCAGCGGCTCGGGCTTCTCACCGACGTGCAGCACGTGGCCGGAGCCCTGCGTCTGCTCCCACTCGAACGTGGCATGCTCACCGAAGACCGTGAAGCTCTCCACGTACTCGCGGGCGGTCTCGAACAGTGACCGTGCCACCTCGGCGCCGACCACACCCTGACGGGTGGTGACGAGCGCCGTCTCGACCGCGAACGGCGAGCCGTAGTGAGCGGCCAGCTCATCAGAGATGCGTCCCGAGCCCAGGCACACGACGCTCTCGGCAAGCGAGCCTGCCAGCGAGAGGACCGGGCTCACGGCGTGCGTGGCGTAGTGCATGGGTGGCAGACCCTCCCAGTAGCCGGGCCACCCGGCCATCTCCTGATGATGCGCACCACGCAGGAACTGGATCCTGCCGATGGTGCCGTCCTGCACGAGGGATCGCACGTGCAGGAACTCGCGCGAGTAGACGACGGTCTCCATCATCATGTAGTTCCGTCCGGATGCCTTGGCCGCCGCCACAACGGCCCGGATCTCATCGAGCGTGGTCGCCATCGGCACCGTGCAGGCCACGTGCTTGCCGGCCTCCAGCGCCGCGATCGACTGGGCTGCGTGGTCCGGGATGGGAGTGTTGATGTGCACCGCGTCGATGTCGGGGTCGCTGAGCATCTCCCTGATGTCGGTGTAGCGCCGTGGCACGCTGAACCGGTCGGCCGTCTCGGCCAGCGCGCTCGCTGTCCGCTGGCACAGCGCCAGCATCTCGGCATCGGGGTGTGCCTGGTAGATGGGAATGAACTCGGCGCCGAAGCCGAGGCCGACGATCCCTACACGGACCTGGTGTGTCATCGATGACCTCCCTTGTCTTTGCTCGAATCTAGGAAGGTGTGGCGCCAGGCTCCATGCGCTATCCAGCAGGATTCTTTAGATTTCTGGCATGGCCCCCGCCCGTCCCGCCCGCCACGTCGCGTTGCTCGTGGAGACGTCGAACGCGTACGCGCGAGGACTGCTCGGTGGCATCCGTGCCTACGTGCGTGCCCATCCGGGCTGGGCGCTGTACCTTGCCGAGCACTCTCGGCACGAGACGGACTTCTCCTGGCTGGACGGGTGGCAGGGGCACGGTCTGATCGCGCGGGTGGAGACATCGGAGACAGCCGCGTTCGTGCGGCGTCTCGGGCTGCCGACAGTCGATCTCTCCGCAGCGCGGCTGGTGCCGGAGCTTCCCGGCGTCGAGACCGATGACGACGCGATCGCACGGATCGCCGTCGAGCACTTCGGCGAGCGCGGGCTGCGGGAGTTCGCGTTCTGTGGTGACGAGCGCTTCGCGTGGTCGCGCAAGCGCGAGGAGCGCTTCGTCCACCATGTGACGCAGCGGGGCGGGCACGCGCAGGTGTTCGCGATGCAGCGCTCCGGCATGCGATCGCGAGACCGGCAGCGGCTGGCGCGGTGGCTCGAGGGCCTGCCGAAGCCGGTCGGAGTGCTCGCCTGCTACGACATCGCCGGCCAGGAGATCCTCGAGGCCTGCACGATCGCGGGGATCGCCGTGCCCGACGAGGTTGCGGTGCTCGGCGTGGACAACGACGAGCTGATCGGCACGCTCACCTCACCCCCGCTCTCGAGCATCGAGCCCAACAGCACACGCACCGGGTATCTGGCGGCGGAGATGCTCGATCGGATGATGGCGGGCCAGAGGCTTGAGCCGGGGCTCCGGCACATCGCGCCGGTGCGCGTGGTTCCGCGCCAGTCCTCGGAGATCCTGTCGGTCGATGACCCGCAGGTGGTGGCGGCGCTTCGATTCGTGCGCGACGGTGCCCACGGCGAGGTCGCGGTGGCGGAGGTGCTGCGTCATGTGGGCTCGTCGCGGCGGGCACTCGATCTCCGGTTCGTGCGGCTCCTCGGTCGGACCGTGCACGCAGAGATCACCCGTGTGCGGATGGAGCGGGTGGCGGAGCTGTTGTCCACGACCGACCTGACACTGCCCCAGGTCGCCGAGCGGCTCGGGTTCAAGCACAGCGAGTACATGAGCGTCGCGTTCAAGAGGGCGACAGGTCGGTCTCCGGGTCAGTACCGACGCGATGTCCGCGGCACGGTCGTGCCGGGCCGCGAGTGACCGCCCAGCCCTGGGTGCGCACCGCCACCATCCTCGCCCGACACACACCACGGCGGCCCATCCCGATGTGGGAGGGCCGCCGTCGCGTGCACCGGCCCAGCAGTCGCCTCTCGGCGCGTGGCCGCTCGTAGCGGCTGAGGGTGAAGCCCGGGGGACATGCACCGGACCGGCACGGTGGGTACAAGGCGCAGCGGCCGATGGATATTCCCCGATTGATGGACCGATGAGTGAGGACGTCGAGGGCCGGACCATCGGATCGCCTGTCTCGATCATGCGCGAGGTCATCGACGCGGACGGTGCAGGTCCGCCGCTGCACGCCCACCCCTGTGCCGAAACGTTCGTGATCCTGGCGGGCCCGCGCCCGCTTCACCCTCGGTGACGCCGAGCGGGAGGGCGCGGCGGGAGACACCGTGGTCGCACCCGCCGACGTTCCGTACACGTTCCGTGTCATCGGGCCCGAGGCCTACCGCGCCGTCCACGTCCACGCGAGCGATCGGTTCGTCACCGAGTGGCTGGAGTGACCTGGAGGTCTCAAGCTCGCCCAGGCACCCGGTGACGATCAGTCCCGCCCGTGTCGCTGTCTGCGGAGCTGCAGTGCTACCCCAGCCACGATGGCAGCTGCGGCTACGGCAATCAGTGCCAGAAGAGCCGGTGACGCTCCGGTGTCGGCAAACTCCGGGCTCCCTCCGGATCCACCAGTCGTCGGGGTGCCGTCCGAGGCATTGTCGGAGTGGCTGCCTGCATCAGACGGCCCGTCGTCACCACCCGGACTGCTGGCGTCATCGGTCGTGCCGGGGTCTGTGGGATCAGGGTCGGCTGCTTGGATGACCAGGGTTGTCTCCACGACCGAGTCTCCGGCGACGGCACGCAGCGTCACGGGCCCTTCCGGTATCTCCGAGGGGAGCGTGATCGTCGCCGTTCCTGCACCATCGGCGCCGGTGGCGAGAGATCCGATCTCGGTCGTCGCCAGCACCGCGGCCGTCGCCTGTGGGCTGGGAACAGCGCCGTCATCGAGTGTGAGCGCGTAGTCGTGATCGGGGTTCGCACCGGTGACCCCGACCGAGATCGTCGCTCCGGGCGATGCTGCGGAAACGGTGGAGAGCGCGATCGGAAGTCCGATCAGACACTGGTTCGCGTGGTCCAGTGCGGCGCGGACTTCGGTCACCGCGGCCAGACCGGCCGGTGCGGCGGCGAGCAACAGCTGCAGCTCGCGAAGCGTGCTGTCCACGGCGGCGCTGGTGCCCGCCTCGTGAGCCGCGGCCAGTTCCTTCACGCCCTCCTCGAGCGAGGCATGGAGGTCGTCGGCAAGGTCTGCCCCGCCTGGACCTTCGAGAGCAGCCGAGACTGCTTCGAGCTCACCCAGCAACGGATCTGTGGTCGCTGTGGTGTACGGCCGATCGGTCATGCAGACCTGATCCGCGGCGTTCAGGAACCGGGTGAGGAAGGTATGTGCATCTATCTGCGCGGTGCGCACCTCCCGGATCCCATAGTTGCTCTCGCTGTTGTCCAGGTAGGTCCGACCGTCGTCGAAGCGATCCTGCAGCTCGACGGCGTGCTCAAGATGCGCCATTGCCCAGGTGTCCGCTGGTGTACTGACGCCCGAGTCGAGGCCGAAGCTCGCCGCAATGACATCAGCCTGCGCAAAGTAGAGCGGGAAGGTCGAGCCCCAATCGTTGCCGTCCGGGTAGTAGATGTCACGGCTGTCTGGGACGTAGATCGTGCCACCTGGCGCACGCCACGGAGGTGCGTCGAAGGTCAGATCGACGAATGCGTGGTAGGTCAGGTCGATGTTGTGGAAGAACGCGGTCGCCGGAAGCTGGCCTGTCAATTGCTGCGCCAAGGCGTTGTTGACGCTCTGATCGAACGCGAGCATGTAGATCGGGTGCATGAGGTTGTGATTCTCGACGGTCCCGTCGGACTCGACGTTGGAGCCGTCCAGGACGTCCGCAAGGGGCCGACCGTTGACGCTCCCTCCGGCTGCGAGGTCCTCGGGAGTTGCCCACGCGGCGATCGAGAGAGCGAGCGCATCGTCACGCCACTCGGCACTGCTGGGTGCAGTCGGCATCATGATCGAGGCGAGCCCTGAGAGCGAGCTGCGCCAGGCGTTCTCCTCAGCCTGCGTGTTGCCCGGTCGGATGATCACTCCATCGGCGTTGCGGTAGTACTCAGGGTCGGGCATCGCGTTCGCTTCGAGCGCGACCATGTTCGAGACGCACGTCTGCTGCTGCGGGCTGAACTCCTCCCACAGCAGCCAGGCGGCGAACGCGTTGTAGTACGCCCACAGCGAGGCTTGCCACTGCGCCGTCTCAGGCCCCCACCCTCCGGTGGTGTTGGCGCGGTGCTCAGCTGCCGCCGAGCTGACCAGCCGAACGATCCGCTCGCGCGCCTCGGACTCCGCGACCCCGGTGTCCTCGGCGCTGTACGTTCCGGTCGCGAGCAGGATGGCCGTGCTGACCGCCGCCATGCCGACGCCGCGCAGCGCGTACTCGGTTCCGGCCACGCGGCCGGCCAGATCGATGCGGTCGGCCTCTTCGTCGACGAAAGCCTTGTCCGCCCACCATGTGGTGCTGATGTAGCGGTTGGCGTTCTGTGCTGCCGTGAGGCTCAGGACACTCATCTCGTCCTGAGGGATCGGTCGGTCAAGGATGTCTGCTGCGGGTGGCTCCACGGCGTCGGAGACGCCTGGTTGTGGCTCGCATGTTGCCCAGGGTGCGGCCGGCGAGGTCGTCGCGAGTGTCACTTCAGCGATCGACCCGCGGTAGAAGAAGTCCGTGCCGTTGTCGCCGCCGTTGCCCAGGCGGATCGGGTTGCTGCCGTTGTTGACGATCGGCAAGCCCATATCGACCACGATGTCTGCTGACTCCGCGCCATCGACCTGGAGCCGAACCTTCTCGTCCTCGCGTGTCACCGCGATGTCGTAGCTGCTGCCGGGCGTCATGGTGATGCCGGTGGGGTACTGGGCCCATTGTCCCTGACCGACGACGCGTGACCAGAAGCGGAGCTCACCGTCGGGCATGATGTAGACCGCCCATCCTTGGTTGTTGGTGGATCGGCTGGTGGCGATCGCCTGATGGGTGCCGGTCAGCTCAGCCGGAACGACCCCGGACAGGGTGAGTCGCCACGTACGGTTGCCGGGTTCGAGGGCGCGGTCGTACGGCAGCTCGATCTCCGAGTCATCCGTGCCCGAGAAGTGCGCGCTGCCATCCTCGAAGGTCACTCCGGGGAGGACGGTGCCGTGGCGTTCGCTCACGCTGTCGCGGGCATCCCCATCGAGTGTCCACGTCGACGCCGTCTCGATGACGGCGACATCCGCGTGTGCCGTTTCGCCGGGTGGCGCGACGGCGATGGTGACGCCGAACATCCCCGCGAGGGAAGCGACCGCTGCTGCGCGTGGGTAGCGGCGCCACGACGCGCCCCCCGTCCGTGCTCGCTCGTGAGCCCTCATGTCCATCACGCCTCTCTCGTCATCGAGATCCGCCCCGGTGCGGATGCGCCATGTGTAGCAAGGATCACAGTGTTACGCAAGGTCATTTCGTAATTGCTCGGGCCTACGCTCGCGGGATGAACGTGTCCACGACCGGGCCGGCGGCTCGCGGCACCGTGGAGCTGCGCGTGCTCAACACTCGCCGAGTGCTGACAGCCCTTCGTGATCGGGCGGTGCCCGCTCGGATCGCCGAGCTCGCTGAGACGACCTCCTTGACCCGACCCACGGTGACCCAGATCGTGAGTCGTCTCGAGGAGCGCGGCTGGATACAGCGATTTGCGCCAGCCGAAGCAGCCGGACGGCCGGCGACCAGGTACGGCCTGCGTCCGCGCGCGCTGGTTGTTCTGGGCGCGGATGCCGGAGCGCACCGTGCCGTCGTGGAGCTGGCTGTGCTCGATGGCGACACGCTTGCCCGACGGGAGCTGCTGCGGCCGCCCCCGCTCGGTGCCGACATGATCGCGGCACTGGACCACATGGTGGTGGAGTGTCTCGACGAGGTCGGCATCGATCCAGCTGGCGTGCTTGCCGGCACTGTCGCGACTCCGGGCATCGTCGACCGCGTCAGCGGCGAGATCACGCTTGCGCCCGGGCTTGGCTCATGGAACGCCCGGGATGTCTCATCGGTGCTCGGTGCGCGCATAGGCGGCCCGGTCGCGGTCGAGAATGATGCCAACCTGGCCGCCCGCGCGATGTGCGCCGTGCCCGGCGTGCCGTCGTCCTTCCTCGGTCTGCAGTGGGGGCAACGGTTGGGCTCCGGCGTGGTTCTCGAGGGTCGCATCCTGCGTGGCTCGAACGGTGCGGCGGGCGAGCTGGGATCGCTCCTGCTCACCGATCCTCGGACTGGTGAGGTGAGTCGACTCGAGGAGGTGGGGCGTGCC
Organism: Pseudactinotalea sp.; assembly: GCF_048594945.1. NCBI lineage: Bacteria > Bacillati > Actinomycetota > Actinomycetes > Micrococcales > Cellulomonadaceae > Pseudactinotalea > Pseudactinotalea sp. Next base: position 8,912 of record NZ_JBMDXJ010000408.1, read on the forward strand.
AGCTGGCGCCCTGCCGCCGGCGGCATGCCCGATGTCACGATCGAAGAGCTCCTGACACTCGTCAGCCAGGGGGAGGAGCGGGCGGTGCGGGCCCTGCGGCAGGCGATCGATCCACTCCTGGCAGCCGTGGCGCCGATGTGCCTCGGGCTCGACCTGCAGGCCGTCATGGTGTCCGGTGCCATCGCACGCTCGGGTCCGGCGCTCAGTTCCGCGATGGAGGCGGGGCTGGCCGAGCGTGGAGCGGAAGGCGTCTCGTGCGTATTGTCGCCGTTCCACGAGGACACCGTGTTGCGTGGAGCCGTCAGTGAGGCCATCGACACTGCCTGGGCGGCGATGCTCGACGCGTGCTAATTCCCGTGCGGTGGTCGAGAGGATGGGGCTCATGGGTCACGACATCGAGAACGAGAACTCCGATGGCGCCGACGTCACCATCGACTGGGACGCCGGGCGCGCCACCAACCTCGTCAACTGGGAGGAGCGCGTCCCGATCCACGAGGGTGCCTACGGCATCGATCCGTTTCGTGTTGACCCCATGCATGTGAGTTCGGTCGTGCGGAGCGACCTCGCTGCGCTCGCTCGATTCCTGCCCGACGGCGGAGTCTCGGGTCTCGATGTCTGTCACCTTCAGTGCCATATCGGGACCGACACCGTCTCGCTGGCTCGGGCAGGCGCGCGGGTGACCGGAGTCGACTTCTCGCCGGCGGCGCTGGCGAGCGCGGCCGGTCTGGCCGAGGAGCTCGGGCTGGAGGTGACCTGGGTGGAGACCGACGTGCTCGAGGCACGGGCCGCCGTCCGCGGTGACTTCGACCTCGTCTACACGAGCATCGGCACGATCTGCTGGCTGGACGACCTCGACAGGTGGGCTGCGCAGATCGCCGGCCTGCTGCGCCCGGGCGGCACCTTCTACATCCGCGACTCGCACCCGGTGCTGCTGACGATCGATCCGGACGCGGCCGAGCTCGTGCAACGCGACCGCTATTTCGCCAACGGGCTCGCGCAGCAGTGGTTCGGCGAGTACACCTACGCCGGCGGCACCAAGCTGACGGCGACCCGCACCTATGAGTGGCCGCACCCGTTGTCCGAGGTCGTCAACGCACTGATCGGTGCCGGCCTGGAGCTACTCCGCCTCGACGAGGACTGGCGGCTGCCGTGGAAGTTCAGCTCGCGCATGGTCGAGGTCGGTGATGGCGACTGGGCGTGGCCCGAGGGCGAACGCGATCGGTCGCCGGCGACCTTCACCGTGGTCGCGCGCAAGCCGGCCTGAGGACAGGGCGCTCGCTGGTCGGACCACGAGATCGGCATCGTGGCGTGAGATCGGCACCGCGCCCTGACGATCTCGCGCCGACGTGACGATCTCGTGGCTACGGTAGATCAGTTCCAGCACAGGCAGAAGGGATGCCCGGCCGGGTCGGCGTAGACACTGAAACCGGCGGGCGCGTCCCTGTCCGGATCGGTGAGCGGGACTGCGCCGAGGCCCACTGCGTGCTGGTGCGCGGCGGCGATGTCGGTCACCGTGATGTCGAGGTGAACTTGCTGCGGTTGACCACCCGGCCACTCGGGCCGCACGTGGTCGGGGGCGAGCTGGACGTCGAGGCGGGGGACGCCGTCGACGAGCACGCTGTGCCAGCCGTCGTCCGTCTCCACGGTGCCGCCGAGCAGGGAAGCCCAGAAGGCGCTGACCTCATCGATGTTCGCGGCGTCGAGCACCGGAACCATGCTGGTGATCTCCATGACCTCGACGCTACGAGTATCTGCGGACGATCCGCGTCCTGGTCAGTCGCGCGGCATGAACAGGTAGCCGTCCGTGGGGTTCGGGCTGGCAGCGGGCCCGGCTTCCACCACCACCTGCGAGGGGTCGGCCGGGTCGAACCAGACGTCCACCTGGCCACCCTTCTGCGGGGCCTCGGTCGGCTCCGTCACCACCATGCAGGAGATGCGGCTCGGGCCCATCGAGCCGTGGTAGGCGACCTCGATCTCGAACTGGGGCAGGCCCATCAGCCACCTGTTCGTGAAGTGCACCTGTGTGATCTGGCCGATCACGTGCCAGCCGGTGGCGCGGATGCGTGCCTGGGTCGCCTCGGCCTCGCCGCTGCGCCGATTGCCGTGGAAGAACCGCACCGTGAACCAGAGCGCGAGCAAGGCGAAGAGGGCGGCAAGGCCCACAGGCAGGTAGTACATCACCCATGCCCAGGTGCCCCACGGGACCGCAGCGGAGTGCTCCGTGGCTGCCTCCACCCCGACCTCAGCCGGTGCGGTCCACAGGCCCCCGACCAAGGCGGCTGTCAGACCGACGGCGATACCGGCCATCGAGAACGACATCGATGCCTGGTTGCCGAGCCGGAAGGTGCCGTAGGCCTTCATGGCCGCCCACATCGCGCTGAAGCCGAGAATGCTCGCCAGCATCACCCCGCCGAAGAATCCGCCGATCGAGACGAAGAAGCCCGCCTCCACATCGGGGGTGCTCCACAGCGTCACCGGGTTCATCGCCATCACCCGGAACGTGTCGAAGTAGGCAGGGACCGAGGCGTAGGCCGCGACCGCCCAGGCGATGGCATGCAGCGGCCCGAGCACCCGGAACCGCACACGCGCGCGTGCCCGCGCCTCCTCCGACACCGGCAGCGAGGTCCGCGATGCCGCGCTGATCATGCCGAACATGCCGGGGCCGTCCTCCATCATGACTCAGCCGATCCGCTCGAGGATGGCGGCGTTGCCCGCGTCGCTCGGGGAGACCTTGGCCTTGTACCGGCCGCCGACCGCGTAACCGGGAAACGCGGCTGCCGCAATCACCTGGCGCAGCGCTAGCTGGTACGGCTCACGACCGGGGAGCATCACGTCGACCTCCACCGTGTACTCGTGCTGGCCGGCGAGCGTGACGCCGGTGGCCTGCATCGAGCGGATCGTGATCTCGGCGTCCACACCGTTCTCGTACAACCAGCGCAGGTTCGTGCCGTACTCCTGCAACGCGGCCTGCTGCCGTGCTTGCTCGGCCGGCGGGAGCTGCATGAATGCGACCGCGTCGGGATCGGTGACCGCGGCCGCGGCCTGACCCCACGCGGCTCCCAGCTGCTGCTGCAGCGCCGCAGCCTGCTGCATCGCGGCCTGGTGCTGCGCCTGCGCACCCTGAGAAGCGGCATTCATGCCGCTCGTGAGTGCCGACGCCACGCCCTTGTTCAGCCAACCCATCTGCTTCTCCTTCGTCTTGTGATGTGCCCACCCAGTGCGGGCACATCACAAGAGTCGGGTGCGGGGTGCGACTACCGATCCCAGGTTTCGTGGCGAACCAGCGGCAGCACACCGCCCCACAGCAGCGGCGGCGAGCCGCTGCCGCTGTGCCAGCGACTGCGTGCCTCGCGGACCAGGTCGGTGCAGGCGGCGACCGGGTCCGGTGCTCGGAGTGCCTGCTCCACGGCGTTACCCAGGTCGGCCAGCGGATCCTCACCATCGCGGGACCCGAGGCCGGTCGCGGTGGGCAGAGTCCACGGGGTCGCGATGACCACCTCGGCACCGGCGGTGACCGCGGCACGCGGAAGCGATGCGGCATCTGCCTGCGCCAGGTCGTGCGCGCTCGCGCATCCCAGCAGCGCCACGCGCGGCGGCATCGGGAGGCGTGCGAGGTCGAGCGCGGTGAGGGTGCCGTCGCTCAGCTGAAGGCCGGAGGTGACTCCCGGCGCTCCAACGTGACCGATAAACATGAAGGCAGCCGGCTGCTGGGCTAGGTCGGCCGCGAGGTCCGTCCGCGTGTACTGGCACCGCTGTCGGGTGTGGACGTCTGGCCTGCTCGACGGCGTTGACTCCTCGCGTAGCAGGCGACCCAATCCCGTACCGGTCGGCTCGATCACGCGCAGCAAGCCGGCGCCGTCGGTCACGGGGCGCGCGGCGGCTGCCACGCCCTCGGGAGCCAGTAAGGCGATGTCGGCGAGGTCGATCAGGTCGACCAGGTGAGGGTGGGTCGGCTTGAGCTCAGGGGCGGGGATCGT
>NZ_JBMDXJ010000409.1:0-15351 GCF_048594945.1 Pseudactinotalea sp.
GTCACACCCTGCGTGTAGGTGCGGTACTCCATGTTCTTCTCGATGCCGGTGTGCAGGAAGCCGATGCCTGCACGAGCCTCGGTGACCGTCTCACCCTCGATCTCCAGCACGATGCGGAGCACACCGTGGGTCGAGGGGTGCTGCGGGCCCATGTTGACGACCACGCGCTCGTCGCCGAGGCGAGCCGCGTCGGCGGCGATGTCGTCCCAGTCGCCGCCGAGCGCCGTGTACTCGCGGACGCCCTCGGTTCCGGCCTCGCCCGCGCCGGCGGTCGCGCGGGGGGTCTCGGTGGTGCTCATGAGTAGCTCCTGCGGTTGTCGGGCGCGGGGATCGTCGCACCCTTGAACTCCACCTCGATACCGCCGAGGGGGTAGTCCTTGCGCTGCGGGTGGCCTACCCAGTCATCCGGCATCTCGATGCGGGTGAGGGCGTTGTGGCCGTCGAAGATCACGCCGAAGAAGTCGTAGGTCTCGCGCTCGTGCCAGTTGTTCGCGGGGTACACCTCCACGAGCGACGGGATGTGCGGGTCGTCGTCGGGTGCGGTGACCTCGAGGCGGACCGTGCGGTTGTGCGTGATCGAGTTCAACGGGTAGAGGCAGTGCAGCTCGCGCCCGGTGTCCTCGGGGTAGTGCGCGCCGGACACGCCGAGGCACAGCTCGAAGCGCAGGTCCTGGTCGTCGCGCAGCGCGCGGGCGACCGCCACGAGGTGCTCGCGGGTCACGAACAGCGAGAGCTCGTCACGGAACACCACCACCTTCTCCACCGCGTCGTCGAACTCGACCCCCTGCTCGGCGAGCACCTCGGCGAGGATGTCGACCACCTCGTCGAAGTAGCTGCCGTAGGGGCGCTCGCTCGGGCCGGGCATCGCCACGGTGCGCACGAGCCCGCCGAACCCGGAGGTGTCGCCACTGCCGTGCACGCCGAACATCCCGGTGCGCACGTCCACGAGGTCGAGCGGGACGCTCGTGGAGCGGGCGACATCCTGCACCTGCTCAGGTGCGGCGTCTCCCTCGGCCTGCACGTTCTCCTCGGTCACGCCAGAAGACCCTTCATCTCGTGCGTGGGGGTCGCGTTGAGGGCAGCTTCCTCGACCTTGCGCGCGATCTCCCTGCGGTGGGGACCGAAGGCCTGTCCCTTGATCACGTGCTTCTGCAGCTCGAGGATCGCGTGGATCAGCATCTCGGGGCGCGGCGGGCAGCCCGGCAGGTAGATGTCGACAGGGAGCACGTGGTCCACGCCCTGAACGATCGCGTAGTTGTTGAACATGCCGCCCGAGCTGGCGCAGACGCCCATCGAGATGACCCACTTGGGGTCGGCCATCTGGTCGTAGACGGTGCGGACGACCGGGGCCATCTTGTGGCTGACGCGGCCGGAGACCAGCATCAGGTCGGCCTGGCGCGGGGAGGCCCGGAACACCTCCATCCCGAAGCGTGAACCATCGAAGCGCGGGGTGCCGAAGGCCATCATCTCGATGGCGCAGCAGGCGAGGCCCATCGTCACCGGCCACAGCGATGCGCTGTGCGCCCAGCCCACGAAGTCCTCGACCTTGGCGAGCGCGAAACCTGAAGGGGTCTTCTCGTCGAAGCTCATTGTCGTCACCTCAGTCCCAGTCCAGTCCGCCACGGCGCCATTCATAGATGAAGGGCACCGTGATCAGGAAGATGAAGCCGAGCATCGCAATCAGCCCGAACATGGCCAGCTCCGTGAACGTGACCGCCCACGGGTACAGGAACACGACCTCGATGTCGAAGATGATGAATGTCATCGCCACGAGGTAGTACTTGATCGGAAACTTGCCCATGCCGGTCGCGTGCGGGCTCGGCTGGATGCCGCACTCGTAGGCGTCGACCTTCACCTTGTTGTAGCGCTTGGGCCCGATGACGGCGGACGCGACGAGTCCACCGACGGCCATGAGCAGCGCGAGCGCTCCCATCACCAGGATCGGGACGAAGGGGTTGGTCATGTCGATTGCCTCAGATCCTTCTCACGCTGCCGGCACGAGCTTGGTCAGCGCGGTGATGATGCGGTCGGATGCGTCCCCGCCTCGGGTGTCGTAGCTGTCCGAGAGCAGTTTGAGGACGAAGTTCATGAGGTGCTTGCGAGGGAGTCCGTAGGTGGTGCAGATCCGCATCACCTCGGGCCGTTCGATCAGCTTCACGAACTGGCGGCCGAGCTGGAAGTAGCCGCCCACGTCGTCAGCCATCCGGGTGGCGTATGTGGCAAGTGTGCGCTCGCGTTCGGCAGCAGTGTCTCGAGCGAACGCCTGCCCGATCACATCGGCGGCGATCCGGCCCGCCTGCAGCCCGTAGGCGATCCCCTCACCGTTGAACGGGGAGACCATGCCACCGGCGTCGCCCACGAGGATCAGGCCACGCCGGTACAGCGGCTTGCGGTTGAAGGCCATCGGTAGCGCAGCGCCCCGGATCGGGCCGATCTGGTTCTCCGGTGTGAACTCCCACTCGGCGGGTGCGTTGCGCATCCAGGTCTCCAGCAGCGACCGGTAGTCGAGCTGCGTCGCCTTCGCCGTGGAGGAGACCGAACCGAGCCCGACGTTCGCAGTGCCGTCACCGAGCGGGAAGATCCACCCGTAGCCCGGCAGCAGCGGCGACATGCGCGGCTCTCCCTCCCAGAGCTCGAGGTGGGACTCCATCCACTCGTCGTCGTGGCGCGGGGTGCGGAAGTAGGTGCGTACGGCGACGCCCATCGGGCGGTCGTCCCGCTTGGTGATGCCCATCGCGGTCGCCAGCCTCGCCGAGACACCATCGGCAGCGATGACCACGGGTGCGCGGAGGATCTGTTCCTCCGCTCCGGCGACCTTGCGTCCGCGCGCATCCACCGTGCGCACGGTCACACCGACGATCCGCCCGCTGCGGTCGTCCAGCAGCGGGCCCGTGACGTTCATCCCCTCGAGCAGCTTGGCGCCCGTGGCGCGCGCGTGGTGCGCCAGCGTCTCGTCGAGCCCGGTGCGCGCCTTGGCGAGTCCGTATGCGGGGTAGCGCTCGATCTCGGGCCACGGCAGGTGCAGCGTGTGGCCACCACCGACCACGCGCAGCCCCTTGTTGCGCATCCAGCCATCCTCGGGGCGCATCGGCACGCCCATGCGCACGAGCTCGGACACGGCCCGCGGGGTCAGGCCGTCACCGCAGATCTTGTCGCGCGGAAAGGTGGCCTTCTCGAGGAGGAGCACGGAGCGACCCGCGGCTGCCAGGTAGTGCGCGGCGGACGACCCGGCAGGACCGGCGCCGACGACGATGACGTCGGCGTCGTTGTCCACGATCCGGGCCACGTCAGCACCTACCATTTCGAGTACGTCAGACTTGCTAATATCCCTGGTCACGAGCGGGTCGGTCACGGTTCCTGCACCGAACGCGCACGCCTTCCGACCTTAGCGCCGATCGCCTTGACCGCTTGCATCGCGGCGGCTCTGCGTGCCCGCTGATTCCGGCGCCAACACAGCCCTGCGAGCGCACGCACGGGTGACGCAGATCACGTCCGAGTCCGCCGCCGTCGGGTTCCTACCGGCACCTCTCCCGCCTCGCCCTACCTGGCTCCCGCCACCACCGACGGCAAGGCTCGCCGTCGGCGTGAAAGGCTCACCGGATGGCTGATCTGGTGACGATCGTCGGGCCGCTCGCGAGCGGCAAGAACACGGTCGCGACGCGGCTCACAGAGCTGCTCGAGCGCAGCGGCGAAAGCTGCGCGGTGGTCGATGTCGACGACGTGGCCGACATGGTGCGCGCCCGCGGCGCCTCACCCAGCTGGCTCTGGCCGACCGCGCACGAGATCCATGGCGAGCTCGTCGCGCGGTGGCTCGCGAGCGCCGTCAACGTGGTGGTGGCCGTCGGCAACATCTACGACGAGGCCGAGCAGCGGGCACTCGAGGCGTCGCTCCCGGAGCACGTGCGCGCGCTCCGCGTGGTGCTCGACGCGCCGATCGACGTCACGTGGGCGCGCGCGACGGACGATCCGACCCGGGGTGCCTCCCGCGAGCGCGACTTCCACGAGCGCGCCCACGCGAGGTTCCGAGAGCTGCTCCCCCGGATCCCCGCCGATGTGACACTCGACACCGGCACCCTCAGCCCCGAGGAGTCAGCACGCGCCATCCTCGCCGCGCTCCCCAGGCCGTAGATCCGCAACATCCCGACGACTGGGCGCGGAGGAAGACGCTCGTCAGGTGGCGGGCTTGCTGGCCCGATGGAGCGCGACGACGCCGCCGAACAAGTTGCGGTAGCCCACCTTGATCCACCCGGCTTCGGCGATCTGGCGGGCGAGGGCGCGCTGGTCGGGCCACGCGGCGATCGACTCGTTGAGGTACTCGTAGGCGTCACCGTTGGAGGACACGGCGCGAGCCACCAGAGGCAGCACGTTGTCGCTGTAGAACCGGTAGCCCGCGCGCCAGACCGCATTCGGCGGCGTGGAGAACTCGCAGATCACCAGGCGCCCGCCGGGCTTGGTCACCCGGAACATCTCCGCGAGCGCCACCTCCACCTCGACCACGTTGCGCAGACCGAACGAGATGGTGACGGCGTCGAACTCGCCGTCGGAGAACGGCAGGTCGGTCGCGTCGCCGACCACGAACGGCAGGTCGGGCCGACGCCGCCGCCCCACCTCCACCATGCCCGGCGAGAAGTCGCACGGGACCACGTCCACGCCCGCATCCGCGAGCGGCTCGCTCGAGGTACCGGTCCCGGCAGCGAGATCGAGCACCCGCTCCCCCGGCAGCGCGTCGATCGCCTTGACCGTCTCGCGCCGCCAGAGCCGGTCCAGCCCGAACGTCAGCACATCGTTGGTGAGGTCGTAGTTCTTGGCGACCCCGTCGAACATGCCGGAGACGGCGGCGGGATCCTTGTCGAGGTCGGCGCGGGACATGCTGCCCATTCTCGCCCAGCGACTCAGATCCCACCACCAATGACGTGGCGAGCCTGGCGGACATGCGCGAGGGTGAGGCGCGTGAGCACGAGCCCGACCGCCGTCGTCGACCACACGGCCCATACCCGGTACAGCGACCCGGGACCGCACGCTGCGCTGCTCGAGGCGCTGCCCGTCGACCCACCCGGGCTGTCGGCGGTGGCGCGGAACGTGATCGTCCACTACCGCTCCGAGGGCCTCGACCTGCCGGCGGTGACCTCGGAGGACATCAACCTGCGCTGGATCGAACGCATGCTGGCGACCGACCAGGAGCGCCACGGCACCCCGCTCACCGAGCCCCGCGCGGAGACTGCGAGGCTGCAAGGGTGCTGCCGCGACCACACGCTGCTGTGCGTGGCCACGTTGCGCACGCACGGCGTGCCGGCGCGGTCGCGAATCGGGTACGCGGGCTACTTTCATCGCAACTGGTTCGCCGACCATGTGGTCGTCGAGGCGTGGCTCGAGGGCCGCTGGCGCCGCTTCGATCCCGAGATCGGTGCGGGCTTCGAGGCCCTGCCCGTACCGATGGACATGCCGACGGCGGAGCTCGGCTCCTCCGGTTTCGTCACCGCCGCTCAGGTGTGGGTGGGGCACCGGGCAGGCGCGGTGGATGCCGACCGGTACGGCGTGGACCCGGTCAACCTGCTGCTGCGCGGAGAGCGGTACGTCTTCGACGAGGTCATCTACGAGATCGCGCACCGGTTCGGTGACGAGTTGCTGCTGTGGGACGGCTGGGGCCGGATCGGGATCCCCGGCACACCGGTCACCGACGAGGATGCGGCATGGATGGACGAGATCGCCGCGCTGCTGCTGGCCGCCGACGCCGGCGACCTCGACGCCGAGGCCCGGTTGCTGGAGCGCTATCGCACCGACGCTGGCCTGCACCCCGGAACCGAGATCGTCCAGGCATCACCGCACGGCGATCCACCTGTGACGGTCTCGATCCTGTGAGCACACCGGTGCCCCGTGCGGTTGATCGCGTGAGGCCGCACCGGCCAGACTGACCGGGTGCTTCCCCTGCTGCGCGACCTCGCCGAGCGGGCGGAGCGCGACCTCGATCCCCGCTGGCACGACTACCTCGACACCGGCGCGGGCGAGGAGATCTCACTGCACGAGGCCGAGGCCGCGTGGCAGGCATACCGGCTGCGCCCGCGCGTGCTGCGCGCTGCGGGAGAGGTGGGCACCGCCGCCCGGATCCTCGGTACACGCGTGGAGACCCCGGTGGCGGTCGCTCCCACGGCGTACCACCGGATGTTCCACGAGGCGGGCGAGGTCGCCACGGCCGCCGGAGCAGCGGCCGCCGGCGCGCTGATGATCGTCTCGACGCGGGCGACGATGCCGCTCGCCGACATCGCAGCCGCCGCCGGGCCGTGGTGGTTGCAGGTCTACCTGACCCGCGAGCGGGCAGCGATCGAGAACCTCGTGACCGCGGCAGCGGAGCTCGGGGCGTCGGCGATCGTGCTCACCGGGGACACCCCGATCGTCAGTACCCGCTCGCGCGGCCGTGGCTCGGTGGCCGCGATGCCACCGGAGTGGCATCTGACCAACCTCGGCCGGGCCGTGCCCGAGGGGGTGGACCCGGTGTGGGCGGTCGATGCGGATCCGGCGGCCTCGCTCGACGACATCCAGCGACTCGCCGAGCTGTCGGGCCTGCCCGTGCTGGTCAAGGGAGTGCTGCGCGGCGACGACGCGCTGGCTTGCCTGGACGCGGGCGCCGCCGGGATCGTGGTGAGCAACCACGGCGGCCGTCAGCTCGACCGCGCGATCGCCACCGCGGTCGCGCTGCCGGAGGTCGTGACCGCGGTCGGCGGGCAGGCTCCCGTACTTGTGGACGGCGGGATCCGCTCCGGTATGGACGCACTCGTGGCCCTCGCACTGGGCGCCGACGCGGTGCTGCTCGGGCGGCCCGTCGTCTGGGGTCTCGCCGCGGCCGGAGCAGCCGGCGTGCAGACCGTGCTCGACGGCGTCACATCCGATCTGCGCGAGTCGCTGGCGCTGTTCGGGGTCGCCTCGCCAGGCGGGCTCGACGCCGACGACGTCACGGGGCGGCGCTGACCGGCTGACGCGGTCGGGAGCCCAGGCGAGTGAGCACGGCGGCGACCACCGTGAGCGCAGCCCCCACGGCGAACACGATCGGCGCCGGAGTCCACCGGTCGTCCTCGCAGCCACCGACCATGTTGCCCGCGTCGTCGACGCCGTCCCAGCACATCCAGCCCGGGTCGGCGCTCACCCGTGTGGCGATCGACGCGAGCACCACGACGGCGGCGAGGATCAACGGCCAGCGGGTGTGGGCAGCTCCGAGGATCGTCAACGCCACCGCGAGCGCGGCTGCGACGGTGGACCAGAGCAACCACGGCGTCGGGAGGGTGCCGAGCGGACCGACCGGGCTGCCGAACCAGGGCCAGAGCGCGCCGGCGACGAGACATCCGATGCCGAGCGCGGCCGTCAGGATGGCGGGTCGGTTCAGAGGACCTCGAGATGTCGTCATGCTCCGACAGTGTGGTGCGCCGACGCCTCGTCGCGGCAGCGTGAGGGCAGACGTACCCGTTCGGTTTCGCCGGTACGGCGGTCGCGGCCTACTCTGAGCGGCGATGTCTCTGCCGCTCCCGCACACGCTCGTTGCTCGCACTGTCGAGGTGCCGGACGTCGGTGACCTGCTCGGCCGGCTGCCCTCGCCCGAGCTCGGGCAGGCGCTGTCGTGGGTGCGCCGGGGCGACGGCCTGGTCGGGATCGGTGAGGTGGCACGGTTCGAGACCCACGGCGAGTCCAGGTTTACTGACGCCGACGCCGCCTGGGCCGAGATGGTCGCCGGCGCGGTGGTGCGGGACAGCGTGGGGCTGCCCGGTACGGGACCGGTGTGCTTCGGCTCGTTCGCCTTCTCCCGCCGCTCCTCGACCGGAGGCGTGCTGATCGTCCCCGAGATCGTCATCGGACGCCGGGACGGCGTCAGCTGGGTCACCACGATGAGCACCGGTGCCCTGCCGCCCTCGGGTGACGCCGCCGACCTGCTGCCCGAGATCGCACCGGTGCGGCCGCAGAGCCAGGTGCGGTTCTCTGACGGCGCGCTGGCCGCAGCCGAATGGCAGGACAGTGTGCGCGAGGTCATCGAGGTGATCCGCTCAGGCGCTGTCGGCAAGGTCGTGATGGCGCGCGACGTCATCGCCGAGCTCGACGGCGAGCCCGACGCACGCCGGGTGCTCGGCCGCCTGGCCGAGACCTACGAGACCTGCTGGACCTTCGCCGTCGACGGCATGATCGGCGCCACGCCCGAGCTGCTCGTGCGGCGCGAACGCGGGCTTCTGTCCTCCCGGGTGCTGGCCGGCACCATCCGGCGCACCGGCGACGACGCCAGCGACCTCGCGCGCGCCGGCGCGCTGGCACGCTCCTCGAAGGACCTCGAGGAGCACGAGTTCGCGGTGGACTCCCTCACCGCGTCGCTCGGCCCGTTCGTGGCCTCGACGTCGGCACCAGAGACCCCTTCGGTGCTCCACCTGCCCAACGTGATGCACCTGGCGACCGACGTCACCGCGGTGCTCGACTCCGAGCACGCCGGCATGAGCTCGCTCGCTGTGGCTGCGGCGCTGCACCCCACCGCAGCCGTATGCGGCACCCCGACCCTCGCCGCCGCTGACGTGATCAGCGCCCACGAACGGATGGATCGCAGCCGCTACGCCGCCCCGGTCGGCTGGATGGGTTCCGACGGCGACGGCGAGTGGGGCATCGCGCTGCGCTCCGCCGCGGTCACCGGGCCGCGCGCGCTGCGGCTGTTCGCCGGATGCGGCATCGTCGCCGCCTCCGACCCCGCCGCCGAGCTCGCAGAGTCCGAGGCCAAGCTCGCCCCGATGCGGTCCGCGCTGCGTTGAGCGCGCTCACGCAGACCGAGCGTGCGCTCTTCTGGGACGCGTACGCGACACACGACGTGGCTGACGCGCGCGGCATGACGACCTCTGGCTCATCGATCTCGGCGATCCGATAGGCCGTACCAAGCGCGACTGCTCGGAGGGCCTTGTCGCCACAATCGTTACATGTAACACTCTCGGTATGGCGGTCCGTGATCGAGTGAGCGACTACCGGCGACGGATGCGCGCCAAGGGGTTCCGGCCTGTTCAGGTCTGGGTTCCCGACGTTCGGACGCCTGCGTTCGCGGCCGAGGCCGAGCGCCAGGCCGCACTGGTCGCGGCGACCGATCGGGCTACGGACGATCAGTCGTTCATCGAGGCCATGTCGGTGCCATGGGATGACGAGTGATCCGGGGCGAGCTCTGGACCCTCGCGGGCGGCGTCTACGCCTCGAAGCCGCGCCCCGCACTGGTCATCCAGGATGATGCGTTCGCCGCGACCGAGTCGGTCACCGTCCTGCCGCTGACGAGTCACCTGCTCGACGCCCCGTTGCTCCGCGTTCGCATCAGCGCAACCGAGCTTTCGGGACTGGATCGCGACAGCGACGTCATGGTCGACAAGCTCACAACGGTTCGCCGCGCGAACGTATCCGGCCGCGTCGGGCGGCTGTCGACGGAGCAGCTGGGAGATGTCGAGCGCGCTGTCATGGCGTTCCTCGGGTTCGCTCGCTGACCCAGCCGCACGCGGACGCGTAGGCAGGCCTGCGCACGAAGCGACCCGCCGACTCGCGGCGGGGAGGTGCCGGAGCCGGCGGGTCGCCGGTGTCGTCAGAAAGAGGGGCTGCGCTCGATAGTCACTCCTCCTCTCGCGTCGCAAGGGTGACGGTCACGTCGATGCTCTCTCCACCTCGGATGACCGTCAGGGTGACCTGGTCGCCCGAGGAGTACTGCCGGACGAAGCCCGTGAGCGACTCGGCGCTGCCGACCGCGTGATCGTCGATCCCCACGATCACGTCGCCCTGCTGCAGGCCGGCGCTCGCCGCCGGGGTGCCGCCCATGACGTCGACCACCTGCGCACCCTGGCGAGTGACACCGTCGGCGGTTCCCTCACCCTCCTGCAGGGTCACGCCGAGGTAGGCGTGCTCGGCCACGCCGTTGGCGATCAGCTGGTCGGCGATCGTGGTGGCGAGGTCGACCGGGATCGCGAACCCGAGCCCGATGCTGCCGGACTCGCCGCCCCCGGAGAGCGTCGCGATCGAGGAGGTGATCCCGATGACCAGGCCCTGCGCGTCGAACAGCGGCCCACCGGAGTTGCCCGGGTTGATCGCTGCGTCGATCTGGACCGCGTTGGTCACCGAGGTGCTGTTCGAGGACTGCGACGAAGCCGCGACCGGGCGGTCGAGCGCCGAGATGATCCCCGTGGTGACCGTGCTGTCGAGTCCGAGCGGGTTGCCCACCGCCATCACGGACTCCCCCACGGCGAGGTCGTCGGATGTGCCAAGCGTCGCGGGAGTGAGGTCGTCAGGCGGGTCGACGATCTGGAGCACCGCGAGGTCGGTCGTGGGGTCCGTGCCCACGAGGCTCGCCTCGTAGATGCGGCCGTCCCACAGCATCACCTGCGCCGTCTGGGCGCCCTCGACCACGTGGTTGTTGGTGAGGATGTGCCCCTGCTCGTCGAGGATCACGCCGGAACCGGCAGCCTCTCCTTGCTGCACCTGCACGTTGATCGCGACCACGCTCGGCCGCACCGCTGCCGCGACGGCCTCCCAGTCCGGACTCCCGTCCACGGTCGCCGAGATTCCCTGCACCTGGGTGAGCCCGGGGTCGGAGCCGGCGGCCGTGGTGGCTCCGTCGTCGCGCAGCAGGAACGCCGTGCTGCCCGACGCGAGCGCGGCAGCCAGCACCGCCGCGGTCATCGCGGTGAGGAACGTGCGGGGCTTGCGCGGCTGGGGTGCACGCGGCTGCGGGGTCGGGCCGTGGGGCGGCGCCGGCGGCTGGGCGCCGTAGCCGTAGGGCGTCGAGGAATATCCCGCGTACGGATTCGTCGGCGTGCCCTGCTGCCCTCCTGCCGGTGAACCCTGCTGCGGGGTGGCCGCGCCTGGCGACTGCCACGTCGGCGTCGCGCTCGACGCGCGCGGCGTGCTCTGCTCGAACTGGCTGGTGCCCATCGGTGCCTCCTGGCTGCCTGTGCTGATGGACCCATGTCACTGCACCAACCTTCGACCCGACCGCAGGCATCCTGAGGATTGTCTGGGAATGTGGGAAGGCCGCTGGTCAGGCCAGCGGCCCCAGCGCCTGCTCAGGCGCGGCCTCGAGGTCGAGACCCACGAGCGGGCCGAGCAGCTCACGCTCCTCATAGCGGAAGTGCGACTCCATCACGGCACCCACGCCGTCGAGGTGCTGCCGGAGGGTGTGCGGGTCCGCACCCGTCTCGACGGCGTGGCGCAGGCTGGTCAGCAGATGCTCGATCATGCTGTGGTCCTGCATGAGCCTCGCGACGACGTCGCTCAGGTCGGCGCGGTCGCCCAGCACCGCCGGAAACAGCGTCTCGTCCTCGGCACGGTGGTGACCGGTGAGAGCGGTGCAGAACCCCCAGCAGTAGAGCAGCACGTCGACGCCCTCGGGCACGGTGCCGGCGTCGAGACTCTCGTCGGCGAGCGCCAGGGCCTCACGGAGCCGGTCATGTGCGCGTTGCATCTGCTCTGCCCAGGCGATCGGGCGCGAAGGGTCGTCCTCAGTCACGGTGACCGCCATGCTATGTCTCACCCGGCCGGGCTCCTGCTCCTGAAGGGCGACGGCGGTGGCACAGCCGCACGAGAGTGAGGAGACGCGATGCCTGAGTCGACACGTGGCAGCAGCGAGGTCCGCGAGTACCGCCACGAGCTGCTGGCCACCTACCGCTACTTGCGACTCGCGATCATCCTCCTGACCCTGCTGCTCGGCACGGCGATCGGGCTGCAGATCATCGCCGACGGCGGTGCCGTGCTGCCCTCGGTCAGCGCGTACTACTACTCGCCCGCGAGCGGGGTATTCGTGGCAAGCCTGTGCGCGGTGGGCGCCTGCATGGTCATCCACCGCGGCCGCAGCGACCTCGAGGACGTGCTGCTGAACTTCTCCGGGTACCTGGCGTTCTTCGTCGCGTTCGTGCCCACGCCACGGGAGCAGGTCGACGGCCAGGGCACCGCCGTGGTGCCCGCCGACTTCACGGACGCGGTCATCAACAACACGTGGGCGATCCTCATCGTGGGTGCCGTGGCGTTCGTGGTGGAGATGGCCGTGCTGCCGCAGCGGGAGCGGTCCACGCACTCCCGCGGCGGCAAGGCGGCCCTCGTGTTCAGCGCGCTGGCCTACCTCGGGCTGCTGCTGTTCTTCCTGCTCGCGCGCGAGCAGTTCCTCGACTGGGGCCACGGACTCGCCGCGATCGTGCTATTCCTGGGGATCGTGGGTGTGGTCGGCGTCAACGGCATCGCGATGGCGCGGGCACGGCAGGAAGCCGGCTACTCGAGCAAGGCTCGCTGGCTCAACCGCTACACCTACGGGTTCCTCGGCATGATCGTCTCCGCGGTGCTGATCGTCGTGGCGGTGCGGCCGTTCGTCGAGCAGTGGATCTTCGTGCTCGAGGCCGCGCTGATCGCCCAGTTCCTGGGGTTCTGGATCACCCAGACGGTGGAGCGCTGGACGGCTCCCGAGCGCCGCCAGGACGCCCTGGTGCCGGGCTGACCCCCTCAGACCAGCGAGATCTCGACAACGGATCGCCCCTGCACAGGTGCGCTCAGCACCTGGGTGAGCTCCGCCGTCGTGCTGACCCGCCGATAGGCGGCGCCGAAGCCGGCTGCGAGGGCGGCGACGTCGACCTCCTGAGCGGTGCCGAAGAAGCGCGGGTAGACGCCGGCGTGCTCGGGGCGGCCGTGCTCGAGACCGGCGAAGATGCCACCGCCGGCGTCATTGAGCACGAACACCTGGAGGTCGGGCTCGAGCTCGTGGACGCCGTGGGCGAGGCCGCCGACGTCATGCAGGAACGTGAGGTCGCCGACCACCGCGCGCACCGGCGCTTCGGTCGCCAGCGCGAGTCCGGTAGCCGTGGAGAGGGTGCCGTCGATGCCCGCGAGGCCACGATTGGCGACCACCCGGGCACGGGTGTATCGGTCACCGGCATGGGCGGCGAGGTCTGCGTGCCGGATCGTCAGCGAGGAGCCGAGCACCACGGTGTGCGGCTGATCGGCGGCGAGCACCGCGTGCAGCACCTGTGGCGCGTCGAGATGATCCGCTGCGAGCGCCGCACGCTGGACGGCGAGCCCGGCGCTCCGCCACCCCTGCAACCACGACGAGTGCGACTGCTCCCCCTCGAGACGCACCGAGGTGGCCACGGTGAAGGCCGTGCCAGCGACGTCGACCCAGTCCGGGCCGGGGTCCACGACCACGATCTCGATGTCGGTGCGGGCCAGCAGCGCGCTGACCTGCCGGCTGAGCGTGGGGCGTCCGAACACCACGGCTCGCCGCACCGCGCCGCCCTCCTGCTCGAGCACGGTCCGGTAGCCGGGGATCGCTGTCGCCCCGCGGCGCGCCCCCGAGGTGGGCTCGGCGAGCAGCGGCCAGCGGGCAGCGTTGGCGAGCGTGACGGCGTCGGACCCTGCGCCATCGCCGGCGATGACCACGGTGCGCTTGGCGCCGTCGAGCGGGATCTGCGACGGCGCGACCGTGGTCGGGATGAGCATCGGGCGCCGGAACGGCACCTCGCCGGGTTGCCAGGGCGCTGCCGGGACGAGGGGATCGCGGAAGCCCACGTTGAGCTGGACCGGGCCGGGCGGGCCTCCACGCACCCCGGTGGCGGCCGCGACCGCCCGGGTGACGGCCGATGGGATGCCCCTCGGCTCGCCGTCGAAGGCGGGGATCTCGACGGCGGAGCGCACCGCAGTCCCGAAGATGCCCGGTTGGTCGGTGGTCTGGTTGGCGCCGACGCCACGGAGCTCGTGCGGCCGATCGGCCGAGAGCACGATCAGCGGCAGCCTGCTGTGGTGAGCCTCGAGAACGGCCGGATGCAGGTTGGCGACCGCTGTCCCCGACGTGGTGACCACGGCGGCCGGCCGCTCACGCGCGATGCCGAGCGCGACGAACCCGACCACGCGCTCGTCGATCCGCACGTGCACCCGCAGCCAACCTGCCTCCTCGGCCGCCGCGAGTGCGTAGGCCAGCGGCGCGCTGCGGGAGCCTGGAGCGAGGACCACGTCCGCAACTCCGTGGGCCACCAGCGCGGTGACGAGCTCGCGAGCCGCGAGCGCCGCCGGGTGCTCGGACGCGGTCATCGGATGCCCCCGCTGCAACGAATCCGGCACTCGATCGCTCGACCACGGCACTTGACACGTGTCGCGCTGCATCGAGCGCCCGATTCGTTGCAGCCGGTCATGCGGCGCTCCCGGCTACGGCCCGGATGCGGCCGTGCCAGCGCCGCTGGGTATGGTCGTCGGCACGCGTGGCGGCGAGCGCTGCGCTGCTGGGAGCCACCCGGCGCACGGGGAGGTGGCCACCGATCGGGAGCAGCGGGTCGTCGGTGACGTCGTGCTCGAAGAGCTGCACGGTGGCGAGGCCGCACGCGTAGGGCAGCTCGGGGAGCGCCGCTGCGAGCGCCACACCGGCCGCGATCCCCACCGAGCTCTCCAGCGCCGACGACACCACCACGGGCAGACCCGTCTCCTCGGCGATCCGCAGCGCGGCATGCACGCCGCCGAGCGGCTGCACCTTGAGCACCACGATGTCGGCCGCCTCGGCCCGGACCACCGCCATCGGGTCCTCGGCGCGGCGGATGGACTCGTCGGCGGCGATCGGGATGTCGACACGGCGGCGCAGCGCGGCGAGATCTTCGACACGAGGGCACGGCTGCTCGGCGTACTCCAGGCCACCGGCGGCGCGGTCGAGCTCGCGCAGGTGCGTGAACGCGGTCTCCACGTCCCAGGCACCGTTGGCGTCGACGCGGATCCTGCCGGTCGGTCCGAGTGCGTCCCGGACCGCCTCGAGCCGCTCCGACTCCTCGGCGAGCGACTGACCCGCTTCGGCCACCTTCACCTTGGCGGTCGTGCAACCGCCGGAGCCGCGGACGATCGCGGCGGCGCGATCGGGCCCGACCGCGGGCACGGTCACGTTGACCGGGATCCGATCCCGCAACGGCTCCGGGAACCCTTCGTCCGCAGCCTCGCGCGCCGCCGCCCACCAGCGCTTCGCCTCAACGTCGGAGTAGTCCCAGAACGGCGAGAACTCGCCCCACCCCGCCGGGCCGTGCACGAGCACGCCGTCACGCCGCTCGAGCCCGCGGAACCGCGAGCGCAGTGCGCTCGACCACACGAGGGCGCGGGGCAGGGACGTCACGTGCCCAGCGTAGGACGTGGCGCGTGCGCCGAGTTCGGGTGCCGCGCGAGAGCGGATCCCCTCCCCTCCACGGGGCGTCGAGGGGATCGACCTCAGACCTCAGCCGATGCCAGCTCGCGCATCGAGCTCCTGCAGCAGGTCGTGAGCCGCGAGCTCCACCGCCTTGTGACGCCACTCGGCCGCCCGGTACACGCACGCGACCAACCCGGCGCGGTGCACCCGCCGGAAGTCCCCCACCACGAACG
>NZ_JBMDXJ010000041.1:0-2452 GCF_048594945.1 Pseudactinotalea sp.
AACCACCTCGCGCTGCGGGTAGCCGACCGCGACGCGCTCGACCAGCTACGGGCGCAGGCACGCGCCCACGGCTGGTCCGAGCTGTTCGGTGAGGCGTACCCGCACGCCGGCGGCCCCGACCACACCGCACTGTTCCTCGAGAACGCGGAGGGTTTCGAGCTGGAGGTCGTCGCGGGCTGACGAATCGCGGGACACGCGTGGGAAAGGCGCCAGGGTGGACGGTTCTGCAACGCCGGCACGCTCCGAACGTGACATTCCACGCCCGGATGGACGGTTCTGCACGCCCGCCGACCCCGCGGCACACCGGACGCGCTCCGGTGCGGGAGGATGAGGCACGTGACCTCGCGCATCTCGTTCGCCGACCTCGAACCTCCGATCGCCCTCGGGCCCCTCGACGGGCGCTACCGCGGCACCGTGGCGCCGCTCGTCGATCACCTCAGTGAGGCGGCGCTCAACCGGGCGCGTCTGCATGTGGAGGTCGAGTGGCTGATCCACCTCACCTCGCGCGGGGTGCTCCCCGGCGCCCCCAGGCTCTCCGACGGCGAGATCGACTACCTGCGCGGCGTGGTCGCGACGTTCGGCTCCGACGAGATCGCCGAGCTCGCCGCCATCGAGGCCGAGACGCGCCACGACGTCAAGGCGATCGAGTACTTCCTCAAGCGCCGGCTCGCGGCCGCCGCGGAGTCCCTGGGCGAGAGCACTGCGCTGACCGGCGTCGGCGAGATCGTGCATATCTTCTGCACGAGCGAGGACATCAACAACCTGAGCTACGCGCTCACGGTGAGGGACGCCGTCGGGCAGGTCTGGTTGCCGGCGGCGACCGAGCTGACCGACCAGCTCGCCGACCTCGCGCGAACCAACGCCGAGGTGCCGATGCTCTCGCGCACCCACGGTCAGGCGGCCACGCCGAGCACGCTCGGTAAGGAGCTTGCCGTGCTCGCGCACCGGCTGCGCCGCCAGCTCGCGCGGATCGGCCGCGCCGAGTTCCTCGGCAAGATCAACGGCGCCACCGGCACCTACGGCGCGCACGCGATCTCGGTCCCGGGCGTGGACTGGGAGGTGGAGGCGGAGGCGTTCGTCACCGGGCTGGGCCTGACCTGGAACCCGCTGACCACGCAGATCGAGAGCCACGACTGGCAGGCGGAGCTGTACGCGGACATCGCCCGCTTCAACCGGGTGCTGCACAACCTGGCCACCGACGTGTGGACCTACATCTCGCTCGGCTACTTCGCGCAGAACCTCGCGGCGCAGGGGTCCACGGGCTCCTCGACGATGCCGCACAAGGTCAACCCGATCCGGTTCGAGAACGCCGAGGCGAACCTCGAGGTCTCGTGCGCACTGCTGGACACGTTGGCCGCCACGCTCGTGACCTCAAGGCTGCAGCGCGACCTCACCGACTCGACCACGCAGCGCAACATCGGCGTCGCGTTCGGCCACTCGCTGCTCGCGATCGACAACGTGCGCCGGGGCCTCGCCGGCCTCGACGTGGACGCGGCCGCCATGGAGCGTGACCTCGATGCCAACTGGGAGGTCCTCGGCGAGGCCGTGCAGTCGGCGATGCGCGCACAGCAGGTCGCGGGCATCTCCGGCATGGCTGACCCCTACGAGCGCCTCAAGGAGCTCACGCGCGGCCGCCGAGTCGACGCCGAGGGCATGCGTGCCTTCATCGCGGATCTCGGACTTCCCGACGACGTCCGGGATCGTCTCCTCGCTCTCTCACCCGCCGGGTACACGGGTATCGCCGCGAGCCTGGTGCGGCACCTGGGCTGAGCCGGATCGCCGTTCGACGGCGGGTCAGGCGGTCGCGGTCACCAGCCAACATGCGCCAGGGATGCGGACCACGCCGTCGACCGCGGCGGCCCGGATCTCCACCCGGGCATCCTCGACCAGCGCGTCCCACTGCGCCTCGGACAGCGTGGGGCGCAGCTGTGCCGCGGCGGTCCGCCATGTCCCGCCCGCGAGCGCCATCGCGAGCCGCTCATCCACGCCGTCGCTGTGGTCGAGGCCGTAGTCGAGCGTCACGTCGAGAGGCGAGATCTCGACGGCGTCCCAGCCGGCCTGGTCGAGGATGGTCCGGGTGTGGTCGGGGTCGGCCAAGGCGGTGGGCCCCGGTGCTCCCGGAGCGGGCTGCGGCAGTTCCATGTGAGCGAGCAGTGGCTGCACGCCGAGCGTGAAGACCGGGTTCTCCTCCGGGCCACGCCACACGGCGGCGGCCAGGCGACCACCGGGCGAGGTGGCGGCACGGATGTTGCCGAACGCCGCCGTCGGGTCCCCGAAGAACATGACGCCGAACCGGGAGAGCACGCGATCGAAGGCGGGTCCACCGCCGACGAGCGCGAGGAGATCGTCGGTCTGGGCATCGCCCACGGCGATCGTCGCCTCGGGGACCCGCGTCTGAGCGGCCTCGACCATACCGGGCGAGATGTCCACGCCGACCGCATCGGCCCCACGC
>NZ_JBMDXJ010000410.1:0-10620 GCF_048594945.1 Pseudactinotalea sp.
CGTCGTTGCGTCTGCTCCCGTTCGGCGCGCCACCCGTGCCGCCGCGACTGCTCCCGTTACCGTGAACGGGATTCCACGACCTCTGGGAGTACCGATGAGCACCGACGAGCAGCGCAGCGAGCCCGACGACCGCGCGCCCGAGACCGGGCAGGAGCCGGTCGCGCAGAGCGCTCCCGAGCCCACCCCGCTCGAGCCCGCAGAGACGACCGCCGAGGACCCGCTCTCGGAGAAGCCTGCCGTGATCGACCCGGACGACGACGAGCCCGCTCTCGAGACCCCCGTCACGGAGGAGCCGGCCACCGAGGAGCCCGCTGCCGCTCCTCCCGCACCTGACGAGACGCACGTCGCACTCCCGACGCAGCGTCGCGACGACCCCTTCTCGGAGGTCGACGGCGGTGAAGAGGAGGGCGATCACGTCGCCACCACCGCGTTCCCCACTCCCGAGGAGGATGCGGCGCTCCGTGACGAGCGCGCCCGCCGCTTCGGTCGCCCCCGCGCCGAGGGCGAGGCGGGGCCGGAGGTCGAGGCCGCACCCGTCGCCGAGGAGGAGCCGACCTCCCGGGTGCCCCTGAGCGCAGCCGGTGCCGGCGCGGTCGCGACCGTGGGCGCCACGGGGACCACCCAGACGATGCCTGCCACGACCGAGGGCGACGACGACCCGTTCAAGGACTTCGACGAGGGTCCGGCTTCCCGAGCCGCCGCCCACTGGTGGAGCATCCTCATCTCGGTCGTGTTCGTGCCGATCGCCTGGTACCTCATCGCCGATGGCGGCGAGCGCATCGACTTCAACCTCAACAACGGCGGCCCGTTCAACTGGGCCGGCCCGCTCGAGCTGGCGGGCGGCGCGCTCTGCCTGTTCTTCGTGCTGCTCGCGGCACGGTGGTCCTCGGTGGGGGCGATCCTGGTCGGGACGGTCGGTGCCGCGGTGGGGATCGCGTTCCTCGTCTTCAACACCGAGGCGATGGATCTCGTCACCGAGTATCAGGGCACTCTGGTGCAGGCACTCAACCAGCTCGGCCAGAACATCGTGGACCACCTGCTGCGTGACGCACGCGCCGGCCGGCTCGCGATCTACGGCGTGGTCCTGATCATGGTCGGTGTGGTCTCGCACGGCGCGCGCAGGCAGGGACGCCGCGAGGAACGTCGCAAGGCCGCGATCAGCGCCTGAGGCGCCGCGACATGCCCGACGGGACCGGACGCCGTCGGGCATCGAGGTCACCCGACGTCGCCGGGTGGTTCTAGTGTGGTCCACGGACTAGCACCACCGACGTCGTTGGAGGATCGAGCGATGACCGACCAGACCTCACCCGCCCTCGAGAACCTGCTGCACGAGGACCGAAGGTTCCCACCGAGCGAGGAGTTCGCCGCCCAGGCGAACGCGGGCGCGGAGATCTACGAGGCTGCCGCCGCCGACCGGCTGGAGTTCTGGGCCACGCAGGCGCGTGAGCTGCTCACCTGGTCGACCCCGTTCAGCCAGACGCTCGACTGGAGCAACCCGCCGTTCGCGCAGTGGTTCGCCGACGGCACGCTCAACGCCGCCTACAACGCCGTGGACCGGCACGTGGAGGCCGGCAACGGCGACCGGGTCGCGATCCACTTCGAGGGCGAGCCGGGCGACACGCGCACGATCACGTATGCCGACCTGCAGCGCGAGGTCAGCAAGGCCGCCAACGCGCTCACGTCGCTCGGCGTCGAGACCGGCGACCGGGTGGCGATCTACCTGCCGATGATCCCGGAGGCCGCGATCGCGATGCTGGCGTGCGCCCGCATCGGCGCGACGCACTCGGTGGTGTTCGGCGGGTTCTCGGCCGAGGCGCTGTTCAGCCGGATCACGGATGCCGAGGCCAAGGTCGTGATCACCGCCGATGGCGGCTACCGGCGCGGCAAGCCCAGCGCCCTGAAGCCTGCCGTGGACGAGGCGTTGGCCAAGGGTGAGACCACGGTGACCAACGTGCTGGTGGTCAAGCGCACCGGTCAGGAGGTCGACTGGACGCCAGGCCGCGACGTGTGGTGGGACGACGCCGTGGGCGGCGCCGCCGACGTGCACGAGCCCGTCGGGCTTCCCGCCGAGCACCCGCTGTTCATCCTCTACACCTCCGGCACCACCGGGAAGCCTAAGGGCATCCTGCACACGACGGGCGGCTACCTGGCGCAGTCGGCGTTCACGCACAAGTACGTGTTCGACCTCAAGCCCGAGAGCGACGTGTACTGGTGCACCGCCGATGTCGGCTGGGTCACCGGGCACAGCTACATCGTGTACGGGCCGCTGGTCAACGGCGCCACCCAGGTGATGTACGAGGGCACCCCGGACACCCCGGACAAGGGCCGCTGGTGGGACATCGTGCAGAAGTACAAGGTGACGATCCTCTACACCGCCCCCACCGCGATCCGCACCGTGATGAAGTGGGGCGAGTCGATCCCGAGCGGCTACGACCTGTCCTCGCTGCGGTTGCTCGGTTCGGTCGGTGAGCCGATCAACCCGGAGGCGTGGGTCTGGTACCGGCGCGTGATCGGCGGCGACCGCACCCCGGTGGTGGACACCTGGTGGCAGACCGAGACCGGCGCGATCATGATCTCGCCGCTGCCGGGCGTCACCGAGGCGAAGCCGGGGTCGGCGCAGGTGCCGTTGCCCGGCATCACGGCACAGGTGTGGGACGACGCGGGCCACGCTGTCGGCCCTGGCGGCGGTGGCTACCTCGTGCTCAACGAGCCCTGGCCCTCGATGCTGCGCGGCATCTGGGGCGACCCGGAGCGGTTCAAGGAGACGTACTGGTCGCGCTTCCCGGGCACCTACTTCGCAGGCGACGGCGCCAAGCTGGACGAGGATGGTGACGTCTGGCTGCTGGGCCGCGTCGACGACGTCATGAACGTTTCCGGCCACCGGCTCTCGACCACGGAGATCGAGTCCGCGCTCGTGTCCCACCCGTACGTGGCCGATGCCGCGGTGGTGGGTGCCTCCGACGACACCACCGGCCAGGCCGAGGTCGCGTTCGTGATCCTGCGCGGCGAGGTCGTGGAGCAGGCCGACGAGGCGGGTGAAGGCGGTGAGCTGGTGGCCGAGCTGCGCAACCACGTGGCCAAGGAGATCGGCCCGATCGCCAAGCCACGCTCGATCCTCGTGGTCGCCGAGCTCCCGAAGACCCGTTCGGGCAAGATCATGCGCCGGCTGCTGCGCGATGTCGCCGAGAACCGCCAGGTCGGCGACGTCACCACGCTCGCCGACTCCAGCGTGATGGACCTGATCCAGGCGGGGCTGTCGGGAGCCTCGAGCACCGACTGAGCCCACTCAGGGGCGAGAGCCCGACGGCGGGGGCCACCCTCCGCCGTCGGGCTCGCTCGTTCTTCCGGTGCTGTGCGTCATACGTTCGGAGGTGACGGTTCCTCCTCACGAATGACGCCACGGTGGGGTGGGGCCGGGTAGCGTGGCTCGGCGTGACCGTCGACCCCGCGATCGTGACGCCCCCTGGCGCGTGGACACATCGGATGGTCGCGGCCAACGGTGGGCGCTTCCACGTGGCGGTCACGGGGCCCGACGACGCTGACACCCCGTTGGTGGTGCTGCTGCACGGGTTCCCGCAGTTCTGGTGGGCGTGGCGGCACCAGCTGACGGCGCTCGGCGACGCGGGCTACCGGGCGGCGGCCATGGACCTGCGCGGCTACGGCGCCTCGGACAAGCCACCGCGCGCCTACGACCTACCCGCGCTGGTGGCGGACGTCGCCGGGGTGATCCGTTCCCTTGGCTCGGGCAGCGCCGTGGTGATCGGCACGGGCGTGGGCGGCCAGGTGGCGTGGGCGATGCCGTCGCTGGCGTCGAGCACCGTGCGCGCGATCGGGGTGGTCGGCGCCCCGCACCCGAACTTCCTGTACAGCCTGCGGCAGCGTGCGGTGCCGGCCTCCACGCTCGCGCGGGTGGCCAAGTTCCAGGTCCCGTGGTTCCCGGAGCGGTCGATCACGCACGGGGAGCTGGTGGCGCGGCTGCTGCGGAGCTGGTCGGCGCCGGGCTGGTCGTGCCCCGACGTGGACCTGTACACGCAGGCCGCCCGCCTCCCGTTCGCCGCGCACAGCCAGATGGAGCAGCTGCGTTGGCTGGTCCGGTCGCGGCCCCGCCCCGATGGGATCCGGTACCGGGAGGCGGTGGAGGAGCCGGTCACCGTGCCGGTGCTGTCGCTGCACGGGCGGCTCGATGGCAACCTCCCCCCGCGCGCCTGCCGCCGCGACGGCGAGATGGTCGCCGGGCCGTACAGTCGCGTGGTGGTGGACGGTGCCGGGCACTTCCTGCCCGAGGAGGCTCCCGAGGCGGTCACGGACCTGTTGCTGGGCTGGCTGGCCGGGCTTGAGGAGGACTGAGCGGCGCGCGCGCACCAACTACCCCCTCGGACCTGGCACACTGTGGTCCACCTCACAAGCCGTCCACAATGACTAGGAGGCGCTCGGCATGGACGAGTCCGTCATTCGCAGCTCACCGCTGTTCGAAGAGCTCAACGACGCTGGATACCTGGCGATCCGGGAACGGATGACGGAGCACACCTTCCGCCGTGGCGAGGAGATCTTCCACGAGGGGTCGCAGGGCGACAAGCTCTTCGTGCTCGGTTCCGGCAAGGTGAAGCTCGGTCACACGGCCCCCGACGGCCGGGAGCACCTGCTCGCGATCCTCGGCCCGGGTGAGATCCTCGGCGAGGTCTCGCTCTACGACCCGGGCCCACGCACGGCGACGGCGTCGGCGCTGGCGAAGACCTCGCTGGTGTCGCTGCAGCACGCCGACCTGCTGCGGGTGCTCGACGCCCGCCCGGAGATCTCCCAGCACCTGCTGCGATCGCTCGCGCAGCGGCTGCGCCGCACCAACGGCGCGATGGCCGATCTGATCTTCTCCGACGTACCCGGCCGGGTCGCGAAGACGCTCCTCGATCTGGGCCAGCGGTTCGGTCAGCCTGCCGACGGCGGTCTGCGGGTCTCCCACGACCTCACCCAGGAGGAGCTCGCCCAGCTCGTGGGCGCCACCCGGGAGACGGTCAACAAGTCGCTCGCCGAGTTCAGCAACCGTGGCTGGCTCCAGCTTGACGGCCGCTCGGTCATCCTGCTGGACATCGAGCGGCTGCGCCGCCGGGGGCGCTGAGGTCGTTCAGGCGACCTCGAAGGTCACCTCGACCTCGACGGGTGCGTCGAGCGGTAGTGCCGCGACGCCGACGGCGGAGCGTGCGTGTACTCCGGCGTCACCGAAGATCTCCTGCAGCAGGTTCGAGGACCCGTTGATCACAGCCGGCTGACCGGTGAACGCCGGGTCGGAGGCCACGAAGCCGACAACCTTGACCACCCGGGTGAGCTGGTCGACCCCGCCTGCGAGCGCGGCGGCGGCCGCGACCGCGTTGAGCGCGCACAGCCGGGCCAGCCCGGTGGCGTCGGCGGGCGGGACCAGACCGTCGCCCTCGCCGACCTTGCCGGTCGCAGCGAGGGCGCCCTCGGCCATCGGGAGCTGTCCCGAGGTCATCACGAGGTTCCCCGTACGCACGGCGGGCACATACGCCGCGACCGGTGGGACGACGTCGGGCAGGACGATGCCGAGGTCCGCGAGACGCGCAGAGACGCTCATCGCTCAGTCCTTCGGGCGCTTGAGGTAGGCCACGAGGCCCTGGCCGTCGGGCCCGGGCACCACCTGGACGAGCTCCCAGCCGTCGCTGCCCCAGGTGTCGAGGATCGCCTTGGTGTTGTGGATCATCAGGGGGATCGTTGCGTACTCCCATGCGGTCATGGGCCGATCCTAGAGCGTGACTCAGTTGGCCGAGTGCTCGCGCCGGGCCGGCTTGGGGATCGGCCAGCGCTGTGTGATCAGCTCGGTGATGTGGTCGCGGTCGAGATCGGCGAGCGTGGCCCGCCAGGACTCGACCGACGGCGCCCGTCGCAGCAACGCTCGGCGCTCTCGTTCGGTCATGCCGCCCCACACCCCGAACTGGATGCGGTTGTCGAGCGCATCGACCAGGCATTCCAACCGGACCGGGCAGCTGAAGCAGACCTCACGGACCTGCCGCTGCGCTGCACCCTGGACGAACAGCTCGTCGGGGGATCGCCCCGCGCACGCAGCCTTGGCCGTCCAGCTCTCCTCGTACGTTGTCGTCATATCGACCTCCCCGAGACGGGACCAGCGCCTTCGCTGGTACACGGTGACCGCTTGCTTCCGAACCTAGACCGAAGTACCAGGTTTGCGCAAAGGTGAGTTCTGGGAGGGGTCACGCGGACGGGGAGAATCCGCGCAGGATCGTGGCGGGGCGGCGGCACTGTCAGATGCGTTTCGTATGATCCGGAGCATGGCTTCGCCCTCTCGCGCGTCCGGGCGCTCCGTCAACGTGGCGCAACTGATCTCGATGTTCCTCGCGTTCCTCATGGTCGCGGGCGTCGCCGGCGTCCTCTCGGCAGGGTTCTTCATGCCGATGGTCGCCGCCGTGGGCGCCACGTCGCAGGCCGGCGTGGACATGTTCGACGAGCTCGACACCGACATCGGCGACATGACGCTGTCCGAGCGCAGCGTCATCCGTTACAGCGATGGCAGCGTGATGGCCACCTTCTACCACGAGGACCGCATCGTGGTGCCGCTCGAGGAGATCTCCGAGGACCTCCAGCACGCCGTCATCGCGATCGAGGACAGGCGCTTCTACGAGCACGGCGCGATCGACCCCGAGGGCATGTTCCGAGCGCTGATCTCGAACCTCGGCGGAGGCGACCTGCAGGGAGCCTCGACGCTCACGCAGCAATATGTGAAGAACGTGCTGCTGGAGCAGGCGCGCGTCGCCGACGACGCTGAGGCGATCGCGGCAGCGACCGCCACCACGATCGGGCGCAAGCTGCGTGAGGCGAAGCTGGCGATCGCGCTGGAGCAGCAGTACACCAAGGATGAGATCCTCAACGGCTACCTCAACATCGCCCAGTTCGGGCCCTCGCAGTACGGGGTTGAGGCCGCAGCCCGCTACTTCTTCTCGAAGAGTGCCACCGACGTCACCATCGGCGAGGCCGCGCTCCTCGCCGGGATCACGCAGGCACCCAACACGCACAATCCGGTGGTCAATCCGGACGTAGCTTTCGCCCGCCGCAACACGGTGTTGTGGACGATGTACGACCAGGGCTACATCTCGCGCGAGGACTACGACACCTATCGGGAGCAGCCGATCGAGGACATGCTCGACGTCCAGAACGTGCCGCCGCGCTGCACTCCTGCCAAGACATCGGCCTACTTCTGCGACTACGTGGTCGAGACCATCCTCGCGAGCCCTGAGTTCGGCGAGGACCGGGCCGAGCGGTCTCAGCTGCTGCTGCGAGGCGGCCTGGACATCACCACCACGCTCAACCCTGAGCTCCAGGCCGAGGGCTTCGAGGCCTTGACTGATGCCGTGCCTGTCGAAGACGAGTCCGGGATCTCGAACGCGATATCGACCGTGGAGCCTGGGACCGGTCGCATCCTGGCCATGGTGCAGAACACGCCCTACGGCACCGGCGATGAAGAGGGCGACCCGGCGCGCACCACCACGGTGAACTTCAATGCCGATGCGGCCTACGGCGGCTCGATCGGGTTCCAAACCGGTTCGACGTTCAAGGCGTTCGTGCTGGCAGCGTGGCTGGAGGCCGGCAACTCGCTCTTCGACGTGGTGAACGGTTCGCCAGGGCTGTCGTTCCCGCGGTCGACCTGGAACTATGACGGCTGCGACAACTTCGCCCCGGGCAACCCCTACGAACCGAGAAACATCGAAGGGATCGGCACCGGGCACATGCGTGTGCTCGATGCGACCATCGACTCGGTCAACACCGCGTTCGTCGACATGGCCAACAAGCTCAACATGTGCGACTTGTACGACCTGACCCAGCGGCTGGGCCTGCACGTGGGCTCCGGCACCCACGCCGAGTCCGAGCTGCCGCTGTACCCGTCGCCTTCGATGGTGCTGGGCTCCAACAACATCGCACCGCTGACGATGGCAGCAGCGTTCGCGACGTTCGCGGCGAATGGCGAGTACTGCACGCCGATCGCCATCGACAGGATCCTGGACACGGACGGAAACGAGCTCGACGTCCCGAGCGCCGACTGCAACCAGGCGATCAAGCCCGAGATCGCGGCGACCGTCACGTACGCGCTGCAGCAGGTGGTCGAGAGCAACCGGCCGCTGGCGACCGGCACCTCGGCGAGGATCTCCGGCTACGACGTCGCCGGCAAGACGGGAACCGCGAACAACGACTATGCGGCGTGGTTCATCGGCTTCACGCCGCAGGTGGCAACGGCGGTCTGGAACGGCTTCTCCGAGGGCCAGATCGAGATGATGAGGATCACGATCAACGGCCGCTACTACCCGCTGGTCTACGGAGGCGCCTTCGCGGCGCCGATCTGGCAGAACTACATGACGGATGCGATCAGTACGCTCGATCTGTCCCCGGAGTCCTTCCCCGGCCCGAACGACAAACTTGTCTACGGCGAGCGGAAGTGGGTGCCGAACGTCGGCGGGATGAGTGTGGATCAGGCGACGTCGACCCTGCAGAGCGCTGGCTTCCAGGCTCGGACCGGGAGCTCGGAGGAGCACGACTCGATCCCTGAGGGCAACGTGATCCGCAGCGAGCCCGGAGCAGGGTCGTTGCAGACGCAGGGCTCGGTGATCACGTTGATCACGAGCGACGGCCCGCCACCTCCGCCGGAGCCTGAGGACGACGGTGACGACGACAACGGGAACAACGGGAACGACCGCGGCGACCGAGGCGATCGGGGCGACCGCGGGGACGATGACGACGACTGACATGCGTGACGTTGTCGGCGATGGCCCGGTGACGACCGAGGGGCTCCGCTGAGCGCGCGCGCCTGGGTGAGCGGTGTCGGTGCGCTCGCTCTGGCGGGGTCGGCCGGGCTCACGTGGGCACTGGTGGAGGCGCAGGCGTTCACGCTGCGCGAGGTGCGGGTGCCTGTGCTCAGGCCTGGCTCACGTGAGCTGCGGGTGCTGCACATCTCCGACCTGCACCTGATGCCGAGCCAGGAACGCAAGGCGGCCTGGGTCCGTGACCTCGCCACCACCGAGCCCGACCTGGTCGTCAACACCGGCGACAACCTGTCGCACCCCGCGTCGCTGCCTGTGCTCCTGCGCGCGCTCGGGCCGCTTCTCGACGTGCCGGGCGTGTTCGCGCTCGGCTCGAACGACTACTACGGCCCGGAGCCGCGCAACCCCGCCCGTTACCTGCTCCCCGACGCCCGCAGCGAGGACTCACACAAGGGTTCGCCGAACCTGCCCGGCCGGGAGCTGCAGGCGGCGCTCGTCGCGCGTGGCTGGGCCGACCTGGGGAACAAGCGCGCCGTGCTCGATGTCGGTGGGCAGCAGCTGAGCTTCGTCGGCACGGCCGACGCCCACATGGACCTCGACGAGATCCCGCCCGCGACGGATGCAGACAACCCGACCACCGCCGTCGCCCATCTCGGCGTGACTCACGCGCCCTATCAGCGCGTGCTCGATGGCTTCCTTGCCGACGGCTGCGACATGGCCTTCGCAGGTCACACCCACGGCGGCCAGCTGTGCCTGCCGTTCGTCGGCGCGCTGACCACGAACTGCGACCTCGATACCGGCCGCGCGAAGGGCCTGCACGGCTGGCCGGGCGCGATGCCGAACGAGGATCCGGAGTCGATGTGGCTGCATGTCAGTGCTGGCCTCGGCACGAATCCGTATACCCCGGTGCGCTTCTTCTGCCGCCCCGAGGCCACGCTGTTGACGCTCGTCGCTCGCTGATCGCGGGTCGGGGTGGCGCGGGTCACACCTCGGTTTCAGGGTGAGGCCAACTTGCGGCTATCCTGTCCAGGCTGCTCCGGGGTGTGGCGCAGCTTGGTAGCGCGCTTCGTTCGGGACGAAGAGGCCGCAGGTTCAAATCCTGTCACCCCGACTCGGCGATTGCCCGCCCGGACGAAGTCCGTGGCGGGCTTCGCCGTGTCAGGGGTGGACAGATGCTGGGAGAGGCATCGCCTACCGAGGAACGAGGTTGACGATGCCTCGGCTCCTGTCACCCCGACT
The DNA here is from genome assembly GCF_048594945.1 of Pseudactinotalea sp. Taxonomy (NCBI): domain Bacteria; kingdom Bacillati; phylum Actinomycetota; class Actinomycetes; order Micrococcales; family Cellulomonadaceae; genus Pseudactinotalea; species Pseudactinotalea sp. Next base: position 10,017 of record NZ_JBMDXJ010000410.1, read on the forward strand.
CGGCGTTTGCCCATCCACGTGACGGGTGCCCGCCGCACCCCGTGACAGCATGGCGGCATGCCGATCCCGCCGTTCATCTCATCCCTGCGAGCGAAGGTCGGGACCGACCTCCTGTGGCTGACGGGTGTGACCGCCGTGGTGCTCGACGACGAGGGCCGGGTCCTGCTCGGGCAGCGCGCGGACAGCGGGCGCTGGGCGTTGATCTCCGGGATCCTCGAGCCGGGCGAGGAGCCTGCCGTCGCGATGGTGCGCGAGATCAAGGAGGAGACGGGCGTCGACGCCGTCGTCGACGCGCTCGCCGCGATCCAGGTCCAGCACCCGATGACCTACCCCAACGGTGACCGGGCGCAGTACCTCGACCTGCTGTTCCTCGCCCACGCAACCGACGGCGAACCACACCCCGCGGACGACGAATCGCTCGCCGTCGGCTGGTTCTCCCTCGACGATCTCCCGGAGAACACCGGGCACTACACGCAGGAACGACTGGCCGCCGTCGCGGCGTACCAGGCGAACCCAGCTGCGGGCCCGCAGCTTGCCGGTGCGGCGGGGGCGGGCAAGGCGGCGCCCGACCCGCGTCCCACGCCGCCAGCACCTGCGGAAACGC
>NZ_JBMDXJ010000411.1:0-10421 GCF_048594945.1 Pseudactinotalea sp.
TGCTGCCGCCAGTACGCCTCGAGCCCTGCTGTCTGGTCTGGGCCGGCGAGTCCCTCGAGGTTCGCGCAGATGGGCAGCCGGTACGGCGGCAGCGGGTCGCCGAGGTGCACCGCCCCGAACAGCGCGGAGGTCACCACGATCCACCGCCGCGCCCGGCGACGTGCCGCAGTCTCCATCGACGCCACGTCGAGCGCGTCGTAGAGCACGCCGGTGTAGAGCCGCTCGGCCGGCAGCGTGCCGATGTCACGGATCCGTACGTTGCGTTCCACCTCCGCAGCGGCTCCCGCCGGCGCCGTCAGGCGCGCGACGGCGTTCGGGAGAGCGCTGCTGGTGGTCAGGGCGTCGAGCACGCGGTCGCGGGCATCGGCGAGCTCGGGAAACGACAGGCGCGAGAGGTCGAGCGGTCGCCCCCTCCCACGCTGCGCCTTCCCCTCCGACGGGGGCAACAGGATCAGCACCGCGCCAGCCTACGGCGGGAGGCCGCCGGCCGAACCACGCGGCCGGCGGTCAGTCCTCGTCCACCGCGTGGCGGCCGCGGGAGCGGGTGGGCTGCTCCACGTGCACACGCGTGACACCGCGGACAGGGGTCGGGGCTGGCCCATGTACCGGTAGCGGTCCTGCTGCGCGACGACCCACGCGGCGGGCGCCGGGCGGCTCGGCAGCGGCGGCGGCGAGCCGGGTGCGGGCGGCGCCGGTCAGGTGCGGCACCACCTCGCGGGCGAACCGCTCCAGGCTGACGTGGGTGTCGGCTGCGCCGGCCCAGCCGACCAGCTCCACCCGCACCGAGTGCACGCCCAGGCTGTGGTCAAGGACCCGCTCGAGATGCGCCACGGCCATCGCAGCGGTGCCGACCACGGCGCGTCCGGCATCGTGCAGACCGTCCACGAGCGTGTCCGCGTCGGATCCGGCGGGGACCGCCACGGGCATCGACGTCCGCGCGTACTCTGCCCAGCGCACGATCCCGTGGCGCACCTGCCGGCGCGCCTCGATCTCGGTGTCGGCGAGGTGGATCGGCACAGTCACGGCGATGCGACCGCGCGGCCACGAGCGACCTGCGGCCCGTGCGGCAGTCTCGGCGCGCTGCCAGGTCTGCGCCATCGGGTCCTCACGCCCGAGCCCCACCACCTCGGTCGCCCCTGCGCTCACGAGCCCGAGGCTGGACCTCCCCGCCAGCTCCGGCGCGGCCGAGGGCCCGAAGGAGACCACGCGTGCGTCGAGCCGGCCCTGCGGCAGCAGGTGCGGGGTGTGGTCGCGCAGCATCCACGGTGCGTGCTTCGGTGTGACCGACAGCGACCGTGTTCCGCGCAGCAGCGCCGCAACCGCCGTGACCGTCTCCTCGATCGTGTGCTCCGCGTCCTGAGGCGACAAGCCGATCGCCGCCGCATCCGCCGCGATCACGTCGGCGCCCAACCCGAGCACGAACCGACCGCGGGTCAGATGATCGAGCTGAGCTGCGCCGTCGACCAGGTTTGCCGGGTGGCGACGCACAGGGTCAACGACGGCGCCCAGCCGGACCCGCTGGGTGCGCGCCGCCGCGTGGGCGGCCATCAGCAGCGGATCGGCGATGATCTGCCATCCGCCGCTGTGCCGCTCGGTCCACCACATCTCGTCGAACCCGAGCCGATCCACGTGCTCGGCGAGCGCGATGTCGGCGGCGAGCTGCATGGCGGCGTCGTGGTCGGGCCGGTGCAGGGCGTGTGTGAGCACGCCGAAACGGGGTGCTTCGGACACGCCTTCGATCGTGGTCGGCTCGCTGCCCGGAGTCAAGGTCCGCGGCGCGTCGTCCCGTGTGTCCGGGTACCGTCGGCTGCGTGACATTCTTTCCCGACGGCGAGACGAACATCCCCCACCAGACGCCGGTCCCCGAGACACGTTCCGGGCAGGTCCCGCCTGGCCGGCCGCAGCCCAGTGCGTACGACGAGCCAGGCGGTCCGGAGCGGCCGAGCGGGTCGTCCAGCCAGGCCGATCCCGCGTTCACCACCGCGATCGTGCGCACCGCCATGATCAACGGCGTGGTGCTGGTCGTCGCGCTGCTGCTGGCGTACGTCTTCCCGATCACGGAGGATCCCACGGTCGCGACCGCGATCGTCGTCGTTGCCGCGCTCTTCGCGGGCGTGCACTTGTTCGTGGTGCTCAGGTCCCAGCAGCGTCGCCGCGCGCAGGAGCGCGGGGCCGGTGTGCAGCCGGCAGGCTCCTTCGGGCCGGCACCTGCCGCCGAGCCGCAGCCCTACGGCGTCATGCCGGCCACCGGGGCGTTCACGATGACCGTGGAGGACATCTTCACGATCACCGGCCGTGGCACGGTCGTGACCGGGCGCATCGACTCCGGCGAGCTGCACACCGGCCAGACCGTGGTGGTCCAGCGCGGCGGCGCGATGCTCGCCGAGGTCGAGGTGACCGGGATCGAGATGTTCCGGAAGATGAGCGACGTCGCCCGCGCCGGCGAGAACGTGGGCCTGCTGCTCGCCGGCATCGGCCGCGACGAGTTGCAGCGCGGCGACGTCCTCACTCGCTGAGGCTCACTCCGCGGTGGCCGGCTCGGCCGCGTGCTTCCCACGCGGCCGGTCCTGCTCGCTGCTCGCCTCGGTCGATTCCTGCTCGACGGCGGGGCCCGCCTCCTTCAGACGGCGCCGCTCGGTGCGGCGCTGTCCCATCGTGTAGATGACGGGCACCACCACGAGAGTCAGCAGCGTGGAGCTGATGAGGCCGCCGATCACCACGATCGCCAGCGGCTGCGAGATGAACGCGCCGCCGCCGGTGACGCCGAGTGCCATCGGGAGCAGCGCGAAGATCGTCGCGGCCGCCGTCATCACGATGGGGCGCAGTCGCTTGCGTGCACCCTCCACCACGGCTTCCTCGAGCGGGCGACCCTGCGTGCGGTACTGGTTGATGAGGTCGATCAGCACGATGGCGTTGGACACGACCACGCCCACGAGCATCAGCGCTCCGATCAGTGCCGGCACGCCCAACGGCGTGTCGGTGATCAGCAGGCCGACCAGCGCACCGGTGGCGGCGAACGGCACCGACACCAGCAGGATCAGCGGTTGCGCGAGCGAGTTGAAGGTGGCGACCAGCACGATGTAGATGATGGCGATCGCCAGCACGAGCGCGAGGCCGAGGTCGGAGAACGCGTCGGCCTGGTCGGCGGCGGCACCGGCGACCGTGACGTCGGTTCCCGCCGGCAGCTCGAGCGAGTCCACCTTCTCGTTCAGCTCGGAGGTCAGCGAGCCGAGGTCCTCGATGTTCGGGGTGATCGAGACCGTCACCGTGCGTCGACCGTCGGTGCGGGTGATCGCCGACGCGGTCTCGACCACCTCGATCGTGGCCACGTCGCTCAGCGTGACCTGACCCCCGACCAGCGGGAGGTCGGCGAGCTCGTCGAGGTTCGCCGGGGACTCGGCGAAGCGTGCGATCACGGAGACCTCATCTCCGTCGATGTCGATCGTGCCGACCTCGGCGTCGGTCATGGCCCCGGCCACCGCCCCGGCGACCGCGGTCTCGGTGAGTCCGGCCGCTGCGGCGGCCTCGCGGTCCACCGTCACCTGGATCACCGGCTGATCGGACGCGAGAGAGGAGCTGATCTCGGCGATCCCGTCCATGCCCACCACCGAGTCGTAGACCAGCTGGCCGGCGTCGGCGAGCGTGTCGATCTCGTCGGACGTGACCACCAGGTCCACCGTGGTCGAGCCGAAGCCGGCGTCCCCGCCGGCGACGCTGATCCCGGTGACCCGGCCCTCGACGAACGGCGCGACGGCGTCGCGCACCGCGGCCTCCGCGGCCTCGCCGTCGGCGTCGTGATCCAGAGTGAGGGCAAAGCTGGCGGAGTTGCTGCTGCCGCCGAAGAACGCCTCGAACCCACCGCCGGAGCCGACCGAGGTCTGGACCGTCTCCACGGCGCCGATCGCCATGAGCGCCTCCTCCACCTCACGTGCGGCGTCGTCCTGCGCCGCCAGCGAGGTGCCGGGCTCGAAGTCCTGCGTCACGGTGAGCGTGTCCTGGCCGGAATTGCCGAGGAAGTTGGTCTGCAGCTGCGGCACCAGCGCGAGGGTGCCGGCGAGCACCGCCACCGCGACAGCGAGCGTGATCACCGGGCGCCGCAGCGACGCCTTCAGCAGCGGCAGATAGCCACGCTGCCACAGGCCCCGGCGTTCCTTGGCCTCGGCCTTCTCCCGGGCTGCGGCGGCCGCCTCCACGTCGGCGGCCGAGTCGGGCGCCTTGAGGAACCAGTAGGCGAGCACCGGGATGATCGTCAGCGACACGAACAGCGAGGCCATCATGCCGATCGCCACCGTGACCGCGAACGGCCGGAACAGCTCGCCCACGAAGCCGCCGACGAACCCGATCGGTGCGAACACCGCCACGGTCGCGATGGTGGCGGAGGTGATCGCGCCCGCGACTTCCTTGACCGCCGACAGGATGATGGTGCGTCTGCCGGTGCCGTCGGAACCGTACGAGAGGTGTCTCTTGATGTTCTCGATGACCACGATCGCGTCGTCGACCACACGCCCGATCGAGATCGTGAGCGCGGCGAGCGTCAGCAGGTTGAGGGAGTAGCCCACGACCTCCATGACGATGAACGCCGTCAGCAGGGACAACGGGATCGAGACCGCCGAGACCAGGGTGGACCGCAGCGACAGCAGGAACAGCAGGATCACGATGACCGCGAAGACCAGCCCGAGCATGCCTTCCGTCGCGAGGCCCTCGATCGACTCGGTGATGAAGGGGGCCTGGTCGAAGGTCACGGCCACCTCGACACCCTGCGCGTCGAGCCGTTCGGCGAGGTCGGCGATCACCTGCTGCACGGCCTCGGAGACCTCCACGACGTTGCCGTCGGGGGTCTTCGTGATGGCGATGGAGAGCGAGGGCTCGCCGTTGAGGCGCGAGAACGAGGTCACCGCCGCCTCCTGGTCGATCACCTCGGCGATGTCGCCCAACGTCACCTCGGAGCCGTCCGGGGCGGTCCCGAGCGGGATCGCAGCCAGGTCCTCGACGCTCGTGATCGGTGTGCCCGTCTCGATGGTCAGGCTCTCCTCACCGTCGGTGAGGGTGCCGGCGGGGATGCGTACACCGAAGTCGTCCAGCACGTCGAGCACGTCCTGCGGGCTCAGCTCCGCGACGGTCATCGCGGCCATGTCGACGTCGACGGCGATCTCCCGGACCGCCTGTCCGCTGACGGTCACCGAGCGGGCGCCCTGGATGTCCTCGAGCTCGGGCACGATGATGTCCTCGACCACGCCCGCCAGATCGTCGTTGTCCCCGGCGCCCGCCGCGGAGAGCTGAATCACTGGGAGGTCGTCGATCGAGCCGGCGATGACCTGTGGGTCGACGTCCTCGGGGAGTTGCGTGGAGGCGGTGTCGAGCGCCGAGCGCAGATCGGCCAGTGCCGTCGGCATATCGGTGCCGTACTGGAACATCACCGTGGTGGTGGAGACGTTGCTGGCCGAGGTCGAGGTCATCTCCTCGATGCCGTCGACGCCGGCCACGGCCTCCTCGAGCACGGTCGTCACGCGGTCCTCGACCACCTCGGGCGAGGCGCCCGGGTCGGTCCCGATGACCACGGCGGCCGGGAAGCTGATCGAAGGGATCAGCTCCTGCCGCAGCGAGGTCAGGCTGACCACGCCGAGCGCGGCGATCGCGAGGGTGATGAGGGCAGTGAGCGCGCGGCGAGCGAGCGAGAAGCGTGCGAGGTAGTGCACGGGCTCATCTCCGTGGGAGAGCGATGGTGGCGGGGCAGCAGTTCCTTAGGCTAACCCGAAGCAATCGGTGTCTCGGCGGGTGGATCCGATCCCCGATCGGTGACATCGGTCACCGCCTGCCGGATCACCTCGGTGGCGCGCGCGATGAGCCGCAGGTCATCGCTGCTCAGGCGGGAGAGCACCTCGTCGTCGATCGCTGTCGGCCCGAGCACGGCATCGCGCCACGCGGCGATCCCGGCCTCGGTGGCGTGGACCACGCGAGAGCGCCCATCCGCGGGGTCGGGCCGCCGCTCGGCCAGCTCCTCCCTGACCAGCCCGTCGACCAGCCCGGTCACGGTCGCCGCGCTGATCCCGAGTGCCCGCGCGAGGTCGCCGGCGGGCTGCGGTCCGTGCACGTCGAGCACCACGAGCGCATGCAGCCGCCCCGCCGTCATCCGGGTCTCCAGCAGCCGCTCCAGCCGGTGGCCCACCATGGCCAGCGCCATCGCCTGCTGGTTGTCAGCGATCGAGGTGAGCAACGCTGACCGCTCGGGGTCGGTCATGACACCGCAGGGTAGCGACACTGCCCCGAGCGTCCGCAGAGCTCGATCGCCCGCACACCTCAGGCGGGCCCGCCGCCGCTCCTGCGTGCGTCGAGCAGCGAGGTCACCACCGGCGCGATCGTGCGCCACAGCTCGACCGCTCGGCGCTGGTCGCCCCGAATCGCGTGCAGATAGAGGCCATCGCCGACCACGGCGAGCAGCTGGGCCAGTCGATCGTCGCCGACCGCTTCCTCGAGCGCGCGGAGCCACTGTGCCTCGATGTGAGCGAGGGCCTGTCGCGCGCTGTCGGCGCCCGTCTGAGTGATGCGGCTCGCGGCGACGTAGAGCTCGTTGAGCTCGCGCGGCGAGTCGGCCGAGGTGGACAGGTAGTACGCGACCGCGCCCTCGGGGGCGGCACGCATGTCGGCGACGTCGGCCTCGCCGTCGGCAAGGAGGCGCTCGACCAGGCCTTCCACCAGGGCCTCGCGCGAGCCGAAGTGGTAGAGCAGTCCACCCTTGGAGACCCCGGCGCGGGCGGCGACCGCTTCCATCGTGGCTGCTTGCTCACCCTCATCGGCCACGATCGCCGCGAAGGCGGCGAGCACCTTCTCGCGGGCGACGGGTGGGCGGGACATCCCGTCACCCTATGAGAGCCCTGCCCGGGCTGGCTGCCGGTGACGTACCTCACCACGACTCTGCCCATTACTGTACCGGCCGGACGGTATAGTAATGGGCGTCTCAGATGAGGAGAGCGACATGAGCCTGCACAGTGACGACGTCGCCGCACCCGTGGTGGCCGATGTCCCGCCGGTTCGCGCCGGCGCGCGCGCCTGGGCGGCGCTCGCGGTCCTGATGCTGCCGGTGCTGCTGGTGTCGGTCGACAACACGGTGCTGGGGCTGGCGCTACCGGCGATCGCCTCCGATCTGCACCCGAGTGCCACCGAGCAGCTCTGGATGATGGACATCTACCCGCTGGTGCTGGCTGCGCTGCTGCTGGTCATGGGATCCGTGGCCGACCGGATTGGCCGGCGACGGATGCTGCTGCTGGGAGCGACTGGCTTCGCGGCGGTCTCCGCGGCAGCCGCCTTCGCCCCGAGCGCGGCGTGGCTGATCGCGGCGCGCGGCGGCATGGGGATCTTCGGTGCGATGTTGATGCCCGCCACGCTCGCGCTCCTGCGTTCGTTGTTCCTCGACGACGCTCAGCGTCGCCTCGCGATCGCTGTCTGGACGGCGACGTTCAGTGCTGGTGCCGCGCTCGGCCCGCTGCTGGGCGGCATCCTGCTGAGTGCGTTCGGGTGGGGGTCGGTGTTCCTGATGGCGGTGCCGGTGCTGGTTCCGCTGCTCGGGCTCGCGCTGTGGTTGATCCCGGAGTCCAAGAACCCCTCACCGGGGCGCGTGGACGCGCTCAGCGTGGTGCTCTCGGTGTTGGCGATGGGTCCCGTGGTGCTGGCGATCAAGGAGGTCGCCGTGCACGGGCTCGGGCTGCTGCCCCTGACCATGGCGGTCGCCGGTGTCGTCGCCGGGATCGTGTTCGTGCGGCGTCAGCGTGCCCTCGCCGCACGGCCAGATCGAGGGGCGATGCTCGACGTCGGACTGTTCCGCATCCCGGGCTTCCGCTACTCGGTGCTGGTCAACCTCATCAGCATGACCGCGATGGTGGGGTTCCTGTTCGTGGCCTCGCAGCACCTGCAACTGGTGCTGCAGCTGAGCCCGCTGCAGGCCGCGGTGGTGCTCTTGCCCGGTGGTGTCGTGGCGATGGGCGCGGGCTTCGCGGCCGTGCGCCTGGTCCGACGCTTCACGGCACGCTCCGCGATCTCCGTGGCGCTGCTGGTGTCGGCTGTCGGCTACGGCGTGGTCGCGTTCATCGGTGCCGATGTCCCGGCGGCGGCGTTGGGTGCCGGGTTCGTGCTTCTCGGCATCGGCGTCGGCGTGGCCGAGACCCTCTCCCACGACCTGATCATCGCGTCGGCGCCGCCGGCGCGGGCCGGTGCGGCCTCAGCGGTGTCGGAGACGGCGTACGAGGTCGGCGCGGTGCTCGGTACGGCGGTTCTCGGTGGTCTGGTCACGATGCTCTACCGGTCCCACCTGGTACTGCCGACCAGTCTCAGCCGTGAGGCGAGCGAGGCTGCCGGAGGCTCGCTCGCCGGCGCGCTCGACGAGGCCGACCAGCTCCCGATCGCGCTCGGTGAGACCCTCGCCGAGGGCGCGCGTGCCGCGTTCGAGTCCGGCGTCGGGATCACCACCGGCGTCGGCGCGTTGCTCATGGTTGCCGCGGCGCTGGTGGCGTGGGGGGGCCTGCGTCCGCGGGGTCGCTGAGCGGGCGGCACAGCCTGCTCAACGACCGCGCGCGCTTGCCCTGGCCGCCACGCCGGCCGGGACCACCTTGAGCAGGGCCACGATCGCCTTGTACCGGCGTGACGGCACGCTGAGCGCCTTGCCGCGGTCGATGTCGCGCAGCGACTCGGCGATCACGTCCGGGGCGTCCAGCCACATCCACCCCGGGATGCCCTCCTGGCCGGGCGGCAGGCCCAGCCGTGCGTGGAACTCGGTGTGCGTGTAACCGGGGCAGACCGCCGTGGCGGTGACGCCGCGCGTGCCGTACTCGCCTGACATCCAGCGGCTGATGTCCACCAGCCAGCGCTTGCACGCGCCGTAGGTGGACCGCGGCGTGAACGCTGCGACCGACGCGATGTTGACGATCCGCCCGTGGCCGCGGGCGAGCATTCCAGGCAGCGCGGCGTGGGACAGCCGGAGCGGCACCTCGTTGTGCAGGCGCAGGTGCTTGACCTCGTCCTCCACGTCGTTGCGCTCGAACGCCAGGCCCATCCCGTAGCCCGCGTTGTTGATGAGCATGTCGACCGGCTTCTCGGGATCCCGCAGCCGCTCCTCGACGCGCGCGATCTGCTCCGGGTCGAGCAGATCGGCCGGCAGCACCTCGACCTCGACGCCGTGCAGGTCGCCGGCGAGCGCCTCCAGTCGGCCGCCGTCGCGCGCCACCAGCACCAGATCGTCACCCCGCGCCGCCAGCTGCCGCGCGTACTCCGCGCCGAGGCCGGCACTCGCGCCCGTGATCAGCACCCGCGTCATGGCGCTCACCCTACGTGGGGGAGGTGTGGAGGTCGGCAGTGGATCTGTTGCGTGGTCAGCGCCGCGGTCACCACCAGCCCGACGGCGGTGCTTGGCTGCTCGGGTGAGGTCACCGAGCAGGGCGAGAGCCGCCGTCGTTCTCGTGATTGCGGTGGCGATCGGGCTGGCGGTGCAGCCGTTCCGGTATCTCGGATGGACCGACGGCGTGGGCACGCTTGCGTACACGGGTGCCGCCGTAGGGCTGCTCGCGCTGGTCCTTCCGCGCCGAGGCGCGCTGCTGCCAGGTGCCATCGGTACGGCACTGGCCTGCGCCGTCGAGATCTCCCAGCTCACCGGGATTCCGGCGAGGCTGGCCGAGGCATTCCCGCCGAGTGCGCTACTGCTCGGCAGCAGCTTCGACGTCCTCGACCTGGTGCTCCTGATCGTGGGCGGTGCCGCCGCCACGCTCATGCTGGCTGTTCCTCGGCCGCCGACGCCCACGCCGTAGGCTCGTCCCGGAGGTCACCGATGCCCACCCCGCACAACCAGGCCGAACCAGGCGACATCGCTCCGCTCGTGCTCATGCCGGGCGACCCGCGTCGCGCGCGCCGGATCGCCCACGCGTTGCTGACTGACGCCGTGCTCGTGAACGAGGTCCGTGGCATGGAGGCCTACACCGGCAGCTACGACGGTCGGCCGGTCACGGTGATGGGATCCGGCATGGGGATGCCGAGCATGACGATCTACGCGACCGAGCTGTTCCGCGAGTACGGCGTCGAGCGGATCGTGCGGGTGGGCACCTCGGGCGCCTACGCCGACGCGGTGCAGCTGGGCGAGGTGATCATCGCCTCGGCGGCGCACACAGACTCCGCGATCAACGACGGCCGGATCCCGGGGGTCCGGTTCGCGCCGGTGGCCTCATTCGCCATGCTGCGGGCGGCCGTGGTGGCGGCTGAGCGGCAGTACGTGCCGGTGCACATCGGCCCGATCTACTCCGCCGACCACTTCTATCTGGAGCGGCCGGGCGTCAACGAGGCTCTGCGCGAGCACGGCACCCTCGGGATCGACATGGAGACGGCCGCGCTCTACGCGGTCGCCGCAGCCGAAGGCGGACAGGCGCTGACGGTGCTCACCGTCA
>NZ_JBMDXJ010000412.1:0-17094 GCF_048594945.1 Pseudactinotalea sp.
ACGTCCCGATGCACGATGCCCCGCACGATCGCCACATCCGATTCGCCGGCGCCGACGGCGGTGTCCTTGCGGAGGCTGTTCGGCCGATCACCGGGCTGCGGCGCGACCCAGGTGCGAACGTGCGCCAAGCGCAGGTCGACGGCGTGCTGACACCGCCGAGCTCGGAGTGGGACGAGCGCGTCACGAACCGGCTGCACTGGATTCCGACGTTCGGCGATTACCGGCTCAGCCAGTTGAGCGCGAACGCGTTCGAGATCCACAAGCGGACCGCGACGGGGCAGTCCTGGCTGCACCCGGACTCGGGCACGCGCTCGCAGGGCCTGGCGTACGTCGGCTCGCCCTCGGGCGGCCTCGCGTTCGGGATGCGCAACTTCTGGCAGCTGCACCCGACCGAGCTGGAGATCAGCGGAGCGGCGACCGATACCGCAACCGCGACCGTGTGGATGTGGTCGCCGCGTGCCGGTTCGATGGACCTGCGGCCCTACCACGATGGCATGGGCCAGGACACCTACCCCGAACAGCTCGACGCGCTCGAGATCACGTACGAGGACTACGAGCCCGGCTTCGACACCCCCACGGGTATCGCCCGCACCTCCGAGCTGATGTTCTGGGCGTTGGAGGCGACACCCAGCCGCGAGCGGTTCGCGGACCTGGCGGCAGCCACCGCTGCGCCGCCGATGCTCGTCAGCACGCCGGAGCACAACCACAGCGCGGGCGTGTTCGGGGTGTGGGCGCCGGTGGACCGGTCGCTGCCGGCGAAGGCCGAGGTCGAGGACAAGCTCGATCTCATGCACACCTACGCGCGCGAGCAGGTCGACCAGCGCTCCTGGTACGGCTTCTGGGACTACGGCGACGTCATGCACAGCTACGACGGCGACCGCCACACGTGGCGTTACGACATCGGCGGTTACGCCTGGGACAACTCCGAGCTCTCGACCGATCTGTGGCTCTGGTACCACTACCTGCGCACCGGCGATGCCACGGCCTTCCGATTCGCGGAGGCGATGACCCGCCACACCGGTGAGGTGGACACCTACCATCTCGGCACGTTCAAAGGGCTGGGCACGCGGCACGGCGTGCAGCACTGGGGCGACTCGGCGAAGCAGGTCCGGATCAGCAACGCCGGCTACCGGCGGATGTACTACTTCTTGACGGCGGATGAGCGCGTGGGCGACCTGCTCCACGATCTCATCGACGCCGACACGAGCTTCCTCACGCTCGACCCGGTGCGCAAGATCCGCGAGGACGAGTTCGACCCCTCACCGGAGGCGTTGCCGGTGGGCAAGTCCACCGACTGGGGCGCGCTCGGGCTGGCCTGGCTCACCGAGTGGGAGCGCGGCGGCGACCCGATCGCCCGCACGAAGCTGCTCAACGGTGCGCGCACGCTGGCCGCGCTCCCCAACGGGTGGGCGCAGGGCGGCCCGATCACCTACGACCTCGCGACAGGTCGCTTCACCGGGCCGACCGAGCCGAGCGTCAGCGTGGGGTCGCTCAACTGCGTGTTCGGACTGATGGAACTGATGGCCGAGCTGATCGACCTGGTCGACGAACCGGAGGTCGAGGAGCAGTGGGTCACGTACTGCCGCCTGTACAACGGCACCCGCGACGAGCAGATCGAGGCGACCGGATCGAGCTGGGGAAACCAGAACCTGAGGCAGGCGTACTCACGCGCCACCGCGTACGCAGCGGTGCGGATGGACGATCCCGACCTCGCCCGCCGCGCTTGGGCCGAGTTCCGCACCGGGCACGCCGGCTACCCCGCAGACCACTCGTTCGAATCGGTCCGGATCGAGCCGCCACTGGTCCTCAACCCCATCGACGAGGCCAGCCTGTCCACGAACGCGAACGCTCAGTACGGCCTCGCGGCCTTCCAGTGCCTCGCGCTCGTCGGCGACCACATCGACGAGACCTGATCGGGCACGCACCGCCCCGGCGCCCGCTCGGGGCGGTGCGTTACCGTTGCCCCGCAGTCAGAGGGGAGAGCTCGTGAGCGAGATGGACGACACAGCCGGCCGGATGCGCGCGTTGGCCCGGCGGATCGAGGTACTCGAGCAGCTGGTCATGCGAGCCGTGTGCCTCGCGGTCGCAGGACTGCTGATCGCGGGATGTCTCGTGCCGTTCGGCTACGGCACCGAGGCGGGCGAGCCGGTGGCGCCGTCGGTGCTGACGATGCCGGTGCACATGCTCGCCGCGGCGGGTGAGCCGGGCGGCGACACCGACGAGCTGACGTTCGTGGTGACCGCCACGATCGGGTTCGCCGGCCTCCTGCTGGTGGTGCTGGCCATCCTCGGCACGTTGCTGGTGTTCGCGCGGCGTGACGGCGGTGACGGCACCCTGAAGCTCGCCAGGATCCTGCGGGCACTGGCGTTGATCGGGACGGCCGCCGTGCTGATCTTCACGCTGATGTACGTGGGCGACCGGGAGGCGGTGGACGGCCCCGGCTGGGGCGGCGTGGTGCTGCTCGTGGGCGTGGTGGCGTACTCGATGCTGCTGAGCGAGCCGTGGCGCGGGCTGTGGCACAGGCCCCTCACGCCCGTGCGTCAGCCCCCGCGCGCCACCCGCTCGGCCTCGGCCCAGCCGCGCGATGACTCCGCATCGAGTACGGGCCGGTAACGCACCAGGTTCACGCCCCGGGCCGCGACCTCACGTAGCTCAGCGAGCCCGGCGGTCTGCGGCAGCGCACCCATCGCGCGCGCCTGCACGAGCACGTTGCCGAGCGCCGTCGACTCCTCCGGCCCTGCGACCACCTCGATACCGGTCGCATCCGCCGTCAGCTGCATGAGCAGCGTGTTGCGGGACCCGCCGCCGACCACGTGGATCACACCGACCTCGCGGCCGGACAGCTCGACGGCGTCACGCACCGCCCGCCGGTACGCCACCGCGAGCGAGTCGAGGATGCAGCGCGTCACCTCGGCGGGCGTGGCCGGAATCGCCTGCCCACTCGCTTCCGCGTGCTCGGCGATCCGCGCCGGCATGTCGCCGGGCGGCAGGAAATCGGGATGGTCGACATCGATGACCGTGCGCCGCTCGGGCAGGTCAGCTGCGTCGGCGAGCAGCGCCTCGAGCTCGAGCTCGTGCCCCTGCTCGGCCCACATGCGCTGCGACTCCTGCAGCACCCACAGCCCCATCACGTTGCGCAGGTAGCGCACCGTGCCATCGACACCGAGTTCGTTGGTGAAGTTCTTCGCGCGGCTCGCCTCGGTGCGGATCGGCTCGTCGAGCTCGACACCGACCAGCGACCAGGTCCCGCACGAGATGTAGGCGAAATCCGCCCGCTGCGCGGGGACGCCGACGACGGCGGAGGCCGTGTCGTGTGATCCCACCGCCACCACGGGCACCTCGCCCAGGCCGGTGCGTGCAGCGACCTCGGAGCTGAGGGTGCCGATCGTTGAGCCGGGCCGCACGATCGCTGGCAGCAGGGAGCGTGCGACGCCGAGCCGCTGCAGGATCTCGTGCGACCACTCCCCTGTCCCCACGTCCACGAGCGCGGTGGTCGACGCGTTGGTGAGCTCAGCGACGCGCGCCCCGGTCAGCAGATAGGCGATCAGGTCCGGGATCAGCAGGAGCGAGCGTGCCTGCTGCCACAGCTCGTCCTGTTGTTCGGCGTCGAGCTGGAACACCGTGTTGAAGGGCAGGTGCTGCATGCCGCCGATCGCGTACAGCTGCTCCGGCGGGATCCGCTCGTGCACGCGCGGAACGGCCGCCTCGGTCCGACCATCTCGATAGGCGACGGGCTCCGCGAGGAGCGCTCCGCCGTCGTCGATCAGTCCGTAGTCCACGGCCCAGGTGTCGATGCCGATCGAGGCGACCGGGCCGAGATCGCCGGCGGCCTTCAGACCGTCGACGATCGACTCCACCAGCCCGGTCAGATCCCACCGCAGCGTGCCGTGCGCATCCGGTTGCGCCCCGTTGGCAAATCGCGCTACCTCGGTGAGCTCGATGGCGGGGCCTTCACGTACCTCGCCGCGGATCACCCGCCCGCTGGAGGCACCGAGGTCGACGGCAACGAACGCACCTTCACTCATGGCGACTCAGCGCAGGAACGCGGCCGCGACCCCGGAGTCCACCGGGATGTGCAGACCGGTGGTCTGGTCGAGGTCGCCACCGGCGATCGCGAACGCGGCAGCCGCCACGTGCTGCGGCAGCACCTCCTTCTTCAGGAGGGTGCGCCGCGCGTAGTAGGCGCCGAGCTCGGACTCCGGCACGCCGTACACGGCTGCCCGCTTGGCACCCCACCCGCCGGAGAAGATCCCGGAACCGCGGACCACGCCGTCGGGGTTGATGCCGTTGACCCGGATACCGTGCTCGCCGAGCTCGGCAGCCAGCAGCCGCACCTGGTGCGCCTGGTCGGCCTTGGTGGCCGAGTACGCGATGTTGTTCGGGCCCGCGAAGATCGAGTTCTTCGAGGAGATGTAGATGATGTCGCCACCGAGCTTGGCCGCGATCATGCCGCGGGCCGCCTCGCGCGAGACCAGGAAGGATCCACGTGCCATCACGTTGTGCTGCAGGTCCCAGTCGGCGACCTCGGTCTCCAGCAGCGGCTTGCTCACCGACAGGCCGGCGTTGTTGACCACGAGGTCCACGCCACCGAACGCCAGGTTCGCGGCGGCGATCATCGCCTTCACGTCATCCTCGCTGGTGACATCCGCGCGCACGGCGATCGCCTTGTCGGGGCCACCGAGTTCAATCGCCGCATTGGCTGCGCTGTCATAGTTGAGGTCGGCGATCACCACGCATGCGCCTTCAGCGACGAACCGCTCCGCGATCGCCTTGCCGATGCCCGAGCCGGCGCCGGTGACCAGCGCCACGCGGGTGGCGAGCGGCTTCGGCTTCGGCATCCGCTGCAGCTTCGCCTCCTCCAGGGCCCAGTACTCGATGCGGAACTTCTCGCTGTCGGAGATCGGCGCGTAGGTGCTCAGGCCTTCGGCGCCGCGCATCACGTTGATCGCGTTGATGTAGAACTCGCCGGCCACGCGCGCGGTCTGCGCATCCTTGCCGTAGGAGAACATGCCGACGCCGGGGACGAGGATGATCAGCGGGTCAGCGCCCCTCATCGCCGGGCTGTCCTTCTTCGCGTACTTCTTGTAGTACGCGGCGTAGTCGGCGCGGTAGGCCTCGTGCAGCTCCTCGACCCGCTTGGTGACCTTCTCCCACGGCGCGTCCGGCGGCAGGTCGAGCACCATCGGCTTCACCTTGGTGCGCAGGAAGTGGTCGGGGCAGCTGGTACCGAGCTCAGCGAGCCGCGGCATGGTGCGGGAGGCCAGGAAATCGAGCACCACCTTGTCGTCGGTGAAGTGACCGATCATCGCCTTGTCCTGCGACGCAACGCCGCGCAGCAACGGCGCGAGCTCGGCGGCACGAGCGAGCCGCTTCGCCTTGGTGAGCGGCTCGTACTTCTTCACGCGCGCACCGAAGGGGTTCTTCTTGCTGTTCGCCTTGATGTACTTCTCGGCGGTGCGGATGATCCACAGCGAGTTCTTCTGCGCCTCCGCCGATGTGTCACCCCACGCAGTGATGCCGTGCCCACCAAGGATGCAGCCGACCGCCTGCGGGTTGGCCTCCTTGATCTTCGCGATGTCGAGGCCGAGTTGGAAGCCGGGCCGGCGCCATGGCACCCACACGACCTTGTCGCCGAATGCCTTCGCCGTGAGCTCCTCACCGTCGGCAGCGGTCGCGATCGCGATGCCCGAGTCGGGGTGCAGATGGTCCACGTGCGCGGCGTCCACGAGCCCATGCATCGCGGTGTCGATCGAGGGAGCAGCTCCGCCCTTGCCGTGCAGGCAGTAGTCGAAGGCCGCGACCATCTCGTCCTCGCGCCGCACACCCGGATAGACGTCCACGAGGGCGCGCATCCGGTCCAGGCGAAGCACGGCCAGACCGGACTCGGTCAGTGTGCCCAGGTCACCACCGGAACCCTTCACCCACAGCAGCTCGACCGGCTGCCCGGTGACGGGGTCGATCTCAGTCCCCTTGGCGGACGTGTTGCCGCCCGCATAGTTCGTGTTGCGCGGGTCGGCTCCGAGCTTGTTGGAGCGGGCGATCAGGTCAGCTGCTGCCTGGTTCGTCATCTCTGCTTTCGCTTCCTTGGTGCCGAGCAGGAGATTCTGCCCGTTCAGTGTGCCGATACCGGGCGGAAACGCCTGGTCGGCGGGGTGGTTGGTTGTGGTACTCAGGCGCCCCAGCCGGCCTGCGTGCCGCCGACGCGCTCCTGCGCGACCTTCTCGGCGTAGCCGGAGGCGAGGAACGCGGCGATCGGGTCACCCGCGATCCCCTTGGCCTCGCGGACCTCGGCCAGCAGCGGGCGCACATCGGTGTTGTAGGCATCCATGAGCGCACCGTTGGCACCGAGCACATCGCCCGTGTGCTGGGCCTCACCGAGCGCGTCGCGGTCGACGAGCAACGCCTTGGCGGTGGCTTCCTGCACATTCATGACCGACCGGATCTGAGCCTGGATCTTGGGCTCGATGTTGTGGCACTGGTCGAGCATGAAGTTGACGCCGGAGTCCGGGCGGAGCGCATCAGCGATCACGATCTCGTTCATGATCCGGAACAGCTGGAACGGGTCGGCCGCGCCGACCATGAGGTCGTCGTCGGCGTAGAAGCGCGAGTTGAAGTCGAAGGCGCCGAGGCGGCCCACGCGCAGCAGCTGCGCGACGATGAACTCGATGTTGGTGCCGGGCGCGTGGTGACCGGTGTCGAGCACCACGGTCGCCTGGTCGCCGAGGGCGAGGCAGTGGGTCAGCGAGGTGCCCCAGTCCGGCACATCGGTGGCGTAGAACGCGGGCTCGAAGAACTTGTACTCGAGCAGGATGCGGTGCTCGGGGTCGAGCCCGGCGTAGATCTCGGCCAGCGCCTCGGCGAGCCGGTCCTGCCGCGCACGCAGGTCGTCCTGGCCCGGGTAGTTGAGGCCGTCCGCGAGCCAGATCTTCAGGTCGGTGGAACCGGTCGCGCGCATCACGTCGATGGAGTCGAGCTGGTGCTTGACCGCCTTGGCGCGGATCTTCGGATCGGGGTTGGTCAGCGAGCCGAGCTTGTAGTCATCGTCCTGGAAGACGTTCGAGTTGATGGCCCCGATGCTGACGCCGAGCTCACGAGCATGGCGGGCGAGATCGTCGTAGTCGTCCACGAGGTCCCACGGGATGTGCAGCGAGACGCGCGGAGCGGCACCGGTGAAGGCATTGACCTGCGCAGCATCGGCGATCTTCTCGTACGGGTCGCGCGGCACGCCGGGGGTGCTGAAGACCTTGAACCGCGTGCCCGAGTTTCCGAACGCCCACGACGGCAGCTCGATGGTCTGGGCGGCGAGGGCGGACCGGACGTCGGCGTCCGACGGCGTGCTCATGTGTTGCTCCTTGCTCAGCGATTCAGCCGGAATCTTGAAACGTTTCAGGTTGGCCCGACTCTATTGATCCCTGGCGCCGCCTGTCAAGGCGACCCTGTGCGCGGGCCCTACGATGTCGCAGGACCAGCGACTGGAGGCACCATGACCACGGGCGCGCAGCCCGGGGACCTCGGGATCCCCCGCGGCAAGAAGCCCGCGATCAAGGACGTCGCGCGCCTGGCAGGTGTCGCCGTCGGAACCGTCTCGAACGTCCTCAACGACCGACCGTCCGTCACCCCCGAGACCCGCGAACGCGTGCTCGATGTCATCGCGCGCATCGGCTACGTCCCGAACGCCACCGCCCGGCGGCTGCGCAACGGCGAGGTCACCACGGTCGGCGCCGTGGTGCTCGACCTAGCCAACCCGTTCTTCACCGAGATGGCGCGCGGCGTCGAGGACCGCCTCTCGCAGGATGGCCACACGGTGATGCTCGCCAGCTCCGACGAGGATGCCGCGCGGGAACGCCGCTACCTGGACCTGCTGATGCAGCAGGGCGTGCGCGGTCTGCTCATCACGCCGTCGGGACCGGACCTGTCCCACCTGTCCGAGATCCGTGCGCGCGGCACCGACGTGGTACTGCTCGACTCGTTCTCGCGCGACTTCGACTCGGTGTGGGTGGACGACATCGCCGGCGGCGCGATGGCCGCGGCGCACCTGCTCGACGGCGGCCGGGCGCGCCTGGCGTTCATGAACGGTTCGCGCTCGGTGCGCCAGTGCGAGGCCCGGTACCGGGGCGTGGAGCGGGCGATCCTCACCCGCGAGCTCGACCCGACCTCGCTCCTGACGGAGATCACTCTCAGAGCGCCGTTCACGCTGGAGCTGATCGCGGCCGCGACCGCCGAACTCCTGGACACCAGCGGGCCACACCCCGATGCCATCGTCTGTATCAACGATGTCGTGGCCCTCGGCGTTCTGCAGACGTTGCAGGCGCGAGGCATCTCGGTCCCCGACGACATCGCCGTCGTCGGATACGACGACATCATGTTCTCGGCGATGCTGAGCACGCCGCTCACCTCGGTCCGCCAACCCACGCGCAAACTGGGATGGACGGCAGCCGACATCCTGCTGCGAGGCGACGACGACCGCACAGGCGTGGAGCACGTGGAGTTCACACCTGAGCTGATCGTCCGCGCCTCGAGCGTGTCGCCCTGAGCGGCCCTGGCGCGTCGGTAGCGACACCCGGTGTTGAAACGATAAACTCTGGTCTCCCGGGCATCGAGGCCCGCAGAACGATGGGGGCCATGACCATGTCGACCGAGACACCTGATGCCCCCGCGAGCCCACGGGTTCGACGCCCGAGCGTGACCGACGTCGCCCGGCTGGCCACGGTATCGGTCGGCACGGTCTCCAACGTGCTCAACCGCCCCGAGCGCGTCGCGAGCGCCACCCGCGAACGCGTGCTGGCAGCGATCGACGAGCTCGGCTTCGTCCGCAATGCCTCGGCACGGCAGCTGCGCAGCGGCGAGATCACCACGATCGGTGCCGTGGTCCTCGACATCGCGAACCCGTTCTTCACCGAGATCGCGCGAGGCATCGAGGACCGCCTCGCCGAGGACGACCTCACCCTCATGCTCGCGAGCTCGGACGAGAACCCGGACCGCGAGGCACGCTACCTGCGCCTGTTCGCCGAGCACGGCGTCCGCGGGGTGCTCGCCACGCCGTCGCACGGGAGCATCGACGCGCTGCTCGCCCTGCGCGAGAAGGGGATCCCCGTGGTGCTGCTCGACCACACGTCCCCGGTGCCCGAGCTCGGGTCGGTCGCGGTCGATGACCTCAGTGGCGGCAGTCTCGCGCTCGCCCACCTGCTGGATCTCGGCCACGAACGGATCGGCTTCATCAACGGACCACTCACGCTGCGGCAGTGCGTCGATCGACGCGATGGCGCCGTGCAGGCGTTGGTCGAGCGCGGCCTCGACCCGGCTGAGGCACTGGTCGAGATGAGCGTGGACAACCTCAACGCCGATGCCGGCGACGCCGCCACGAAGCGGCTGCTGGCGCGCGACGACCGCCCCACCGCGATCTTCTGCGTCAACGACCTCACAGCTCTCGGCAGCCTGCGCGCGCTGCGCGAGGACGGTGTGGAGGTGCCGAACGAGATGGCGGTGGTCGGCTATGACGACGTCTCGTTCGCGTCGATGCTCTCCACCCCGCTGACCTCGGTGCGGCAGCCGACCCACACGCTGGGCTGGACAGCCGCGGACATCCTGCTCCGCAGCGGCCCCGATGAGGGCGAGCAGGTCACCTTCACGCCCGAGCTGATCGTGCGGAGCTCGAGCGTGCCCGCCACGCAGCCCTGATCAGAGGGACCTGCACCGGCAGCCGCAGCAGCGACACCGCGAACGCCGCCACCGACCGAGTATCTCGCCGCCGCCGCGCCCGCCGCCCCAGGTCGATGGACATCTGCACGTTGGCCGGCCACACGGCCAGCAGCAGGGCGGCGCTCGCCGTCCCGGCGGCGACCCGGGTCCGCGGGTGCAGCAACCCGGCCGCGCATGCCAGCTCAGCCAGCCCCGAGGCCAGCACGAGCGGGCGAGACCATGGGCGCAACGCCGTCGGGATGATCGGTTCGAAGACCTGCGGTCTCGCGAGGTGGACCGCCCCTGAGATCGCGAACGGGACCACCACCAGCCACTCGACCTTGTCACGCATCCGCCCATCCTCCCCCGGGTCGCGGCCCACGCTGGCAGGATCGGAACGTGGCGGACCGGATCGAGATCCACGTCGTCGCCGATTCGACCGGCGACACGGCGGCGCGTGTCGCGCGGGCGGCACGCGCCCAGTACGCCGACCGGGAGATCCGGATCGTGCGGCACCCGCGGATCCTGTCCGAGACGATGCTGCGGACCGCGATCGAACCGCTCGCGGGGCGCGCGAACGCCGTCGTCGTCTTCTCCACGCTGGTCGACGAGCAGATGCGCTCGCTGCTCTCCCAGCTCTGCGCGGAGGCAGGGCTGGTGCATGCCGACCTGCTGGACCCCGCGGTGACCGCGCTGCAACGCGCGATCGGCGAGGCGCCGTCGCGCACGGTCGCCCCGGTCGGCGTGGGTGAGGACTACTTCAAGCGGATCCAGGCGATGGAGTTCGCGCTCGCGAACGACGACGGCAAGCTCACCTCGCCGCTGTCCGCCGCCGACATCGTGCTCGTGGGGGTCTCGCGCACGGGCAAGACGCCGCTGTCGATGTACCTCGGCTACCTCGGCTACAAGACCGCGAACATCCCGCTCGTGCCCGGACTGGCGGCACCGCGGGCGCTGTTCGACGTGGACCGATGGAAGATCGTGGGGCTGACGATCGACCCGCAGCGGCTCCACGACATCCGGCGGCGTCGTGTGAGCGCGCTCGGTGTCGGCCCAGGCAAGGACGGTTACGCCGAGCTCGCGAAGATCTACGACGAGCTCGACGAGGTAGCCGCCGTGCAGCGCCGGCTCGGCTGCCCGGTCATCGACACCACGTCAGTGGCGCTCGAGGAGGCGGCGCTGCGGGTGATCGAGGTCGTCGAGCAGCGGCGGGACACGCTGACCGGAATCGGGTAAGGGCTTGCCCGCCCGGGTCGCCGCACGCTCCGGTTAACCTCACCCCAGGAGCGCCGGCGACGTCGCCGGCGCGCGCGTGGAAGGACCTCCATGGCCGGACAGCGGTACCTGTACGACCTCGCCGATGGCGACGCCTCGATGAAGCCCCTCCTCGGGGGCAAGGGCGCGGGCGTCGCGCAGATGATGAAGCTCGGCGTCCCGGTCCCCGATGGCTTCACGGTCACCACCGCTGCCTGCGTGGATGCGATGTCCGACGGCGGTGCGTGGCCCGATGGTCTCTGGGAGGAGACTCTCGCGGCGTTGAGTCGTCTGGAGGAGCGCACCGGCCGGGGTCTGGGCGATCCCGAGCGCCCGCTGCTGGTATCGGTGCGGTCGGGCGCGGTGGTCTCGATGCCGGGAATGATGGACACGATCCTCAACCTGGGCATCGGGGACGCGACCGTGGAGGCACTCGGGCGCGAGGCGGGCGACCCGCGGTTCGCATGGGATTCGTACCGGCGGTTCCTGCAGATGTACGGCGAAGTGGTGGAGGGCGTGCCGGCGCATGCGTACGAGGACGCGCTGACCGCCATGAAGCGTGGTCGCGGCGTGACCGAGGACACCGGCCTGTCCACCGACGACCTGCGCGAGCTGGTCGAGGTCTTCAAGATCGTCAGCCGCACCCACATCGGCGCCGACCTGCCCGAGGACCCGAAGGAGGCGTTACGGCGCGCGATCGACGCGGTGTTCCGGTCGTGGCTCAACCCGCGCGCGGGTGTCTACCGGCGTGCGAACGGCATCGCCGATGACCTCGGCACGGCGGTGAACGTCATGCAGATGGTCTTCGGCAACCGCGGCGACACCTCCGCCACCGGGGTGTGCTTCACGCGCAACCCGGCCACCGGGGCGAGGGAGCTGTACGGCGAGTTCCTGCTCAACGCCCAGGGCGAGGACGTGGTGGCCGGCATCCGTACGCCGCGGCCGCTGGCCGAGATGGAGGTGGTCCTTCCCGAGGCGTACGGCCAGCTCCTCGAGGTGATGGGGACGCTCGAGGCGCACTACCGCGACATGCAGGACATCGAGTTCACGGTCGAGGACGAGAAGCTGTACCTGCTGCAGACACGCGACGGCAAACGCACCGCCGCGGCCGCGCTCAAGGTGGCACGGGACCTCGTGGAGGAGGGCGTGCTCAGCCGCGAGGAGGCACTCGCGCGGATCGAGCCAGGCCAGCTCGACCAGCTGCTGCACCCGGCACTCGACCCCGCGCACGGGCAGCAGCCCGCCACGCGCGGTCTGGCCGCCTCTCCCGGGGCAGCCGTTGGCGAGGTCGTGTTCGACTCCGACACCGCGGAGCGGCGGGGCAAGGCCGGCGACGCGGTGGTGCTGGTCCGCTGGGAGACCACCCCGGATGACATCGCCGGCACGCTCGTGGCACAAGGCGTGCTGACGGCGCACGGCGGCATGACCAGCCACGCCGCCGTGGTGGCGCGCGGCATGGGAAAGCCCTGCGTCGCCGGGGCCTCCGACATCGCCAGCGACGCCGAGGCCTCGACCCTGACCATCGGCGATCTCACCCTCACCGAGGGCGACGCGATCACGCTCGATGGTTCTACGGGCGAGGTGTTCGCCGGAGCCCTCGCGCTGGTGCCGCCGCAGATCAACGAGGACTTCGCGGTCGTGGTCGGCTGGGCCGACGACGTGCGCAGGCTCGGCGTCCGCGCGAACGCCGACAACGGCCCCGACGCCGCCAAGGCCCGCGAGTTCGGCGCCGAGGGAATCGGGCTGTGCCGCACCGAGCACATGTTCATGGAGCAGGACAGATTGCCGGCTGTCCGACGAATGATCCTGGCGAGCGACGACGCCGAGCGGGCCAACGCGCTCGAGGAGATCCTGCCGATGCAGCAGGCCGACTTCGAGGCGATCCTCGAGGCGATGAGCGGGCTGCCGGTCACGATCCGGCTGCTCGACCCGCCGCTGCACGAGTTCCTTCCGAGCCTCGTGGATCAGGCGCTCGAGGTGCAGCGGCTCGAGCTGGCCGGCGACACCCATCCCACCGACCTCCGGCACGCCCGCGCGCTGCTGGCGCAGATCAAGAAGCTCACCGAGCAGAACCCGATGCTCGGCACCCGCGGTGTGCGCCTAGCCCTGCTCTACCCCGAGATCCCCCAGATGCAGGTGCGGGCGATCGCCCGGGCGGCGCTCGCCGTCGCCGATCGCGGTGGCGATCCCCAGGTCGAGATCATGGTCCCGCTCGTGGCCTACGCCGAGGAGCTGCGGCGGATGCGCACGCTCATCGCCCAGACGCTGGAGGCAGAGTTCGCCGCTGCCGGCCGGCGACTCGAGGTGCCGATCGGCACGATGATCGAGCTCCCGCGCGCAGCCGTGGTGGCCGATCAGATCGCGGAGCACGCCGACTTCTTCAGCTTCGGCACCAACGACCTCACCCAGACCGGCGTGGGCATCTCGCGTGACGACGCCGAGGGCGCGTTCTTGTCCGCCTACCTGGACGAGGGCGTGGTCCCGGACAACCCGTTCGTCTCGATCGACGTCGACGGCGTGGGCGGCCTCGTGGAGATCGGCGTGCAGCGAGGCCGATCCAGCAAGCCCGACCTCAAGCTCGGTGTGTGTGGCGAGCACGGCGGCGACCCAGCCTCGATCGCCGTGTTCGAGAGGTTGGGCCTGGACTACGTGTCCTGCTCGCCGTTCCGGGTGCCGATCGCGCGGTTCGCCGCCGCTCAGGCGGTGCTCGTGTAGCTCAGGCGCGGTCCTGCGGGGGGACGTACAGGTTCTCGGTGGGGATCGGCTGCCCGGTGGGCGTGTCGAAGATCCGGATGCCGTTCTCGTCCCGCACGACCTGCAGCTCCGAACCGACGGCGAGATCCCAGATCCCGATCAGTGCCGGCTCGATCGCACAGACCTGGTTGAAGTCGACGATCTTCCAGTTCGAGCCGTCGGAGAGGTACTCGCTGGTGTCGACGTGGCTCATGATGCGCCACCCGTTGTCGGCGGGCGCGCGGGAAGGCTTGCGCTGCAGCCACCGCACCTTGCCCGCACCGCTGAGGACGTTGAGCGTTGCCAGGCAGGCACCAGCGGCGGGAATGAACTCCGGGTAGCGAGCGGGCGCGCCGCCCTGTGGGCTCTCAGACATCGGTCACGCCTCCCTCTCGCGTACCAGTTGCTGCAGGATCGGGCGATTCCGCGGCGCGGCCTCCAGGATGAGCTCCCGCACGGACAGTGCCTGCGTCGCGCGCGCATCGAGGTCCAGGTCCGCACGCGCGAGGAACGCCTGGTACAGAGGAACCGCGTCCTCGTCCACGATCGAGGTGTTGTAGAGCATGGCCAGCGGGGCACCCAGCTTGGCATCGGCGGCGTTGACGTCAGCACCGCCGTCGAGCAGCCTCGTCACGAGCCCCGCCTCAGCCGCCGGGTCGTGTGCGCGCTGCGGCAGGAGGACGTGCAGCAGCGTCGTCCCGGATGAGGTGACCACGGAGGCGTCGGCGCCGTCGTCGAGCAGGCGGTTCGCGATCGCGACCCGCGTCTGCGGATCACGGTTCGCGAGCGCGCCGAACAGGGCCGTCTGGCCCGTCGATGGCGAGGCGAAAGTCGGCGTCACCGCTGGGTCGTAGTTCTCCAGGAACGCCTCCAACGAGGCCGCCCGCTTCGCGCCAAGAATTGGATCTGCCACTACCTCACTCGCTTCCTGCTCGCCCGCCGTCGAACGCCATCATGCTGCCACAGCAGCGATCTCACTCATCCATGTGGGATTGGTTGCGCGCTGATCCCTCGGCGAAGTAGTTGTCATCGGCCTGGAACTCCTCGAGGAAGATCTCCAAGTTCTCCAGCGGGTCAGGCGAGAGCTCGTGGTTGAGGTAGCGCCGCCGGAGCTCGCTGTACTTGGAGTCGGGCGTGTGGCCCATGTCCCACAGGCCCTGCCGCGGCTCACCGGGGCGCCAGGTAATCAGATCCCACGAGCCGTCGACCTGCTGGATGTAGATCTGGTCGGGGCCCGGCGCCGGGAGCGCGTTGCCGTTCTCATCGAGCAGCAGCCCGGCGGCGGCATCGTCGACCTGCGAGTTGTGGGTGGTGTCGAACACCGCCTCGACCTGGCCGTCGGCGTACGGCGGGCGGTTGTTGGCGTACGGCATGAGCTGCCCGTTGCCGTCGTACCCGAAGCTGTTCGGGACACCGGTATCCGGCATCCCCGAGGGGTATCCGTTGCCGTGCAGCTGCGCGACCCACTGCTGCGACTCCGGATCCCAGCGCATCTCCCAGCCACGGTTGCCGTTGATATCGGTGAGCTTCAGCGGCTCGCCGGTACGCGGGTCGACCGGGCGGCCCTCCTCGTCGACCGGAGCCCGGTCGAGCGCATCCTGCACGTCCTTGTCCGTGTACGAGGGGGCGTCCTTGTCGCCGGAAGACACGGTCTCGGGTGCCTCGGTCTCGGGGTCGTAGCGCGTCTCCGGCCTACCGGGTGTCCGCTCCGTCCCGGGCTTGGGCTCCGGCTCGGCTGTCCCACCGGACTCGTCCGGGTTCGACCCACCGGACTCGTCCGGGTTCGACCCATCGGACTCGTCCGGGTTCGACCCGTCGGGCTCGTCGGAGTTCATCTCGGGGTCGGCCGGGCCCTCGGGTTCCTCGGGCGATGCCGGCCCCTCGGGCTCGTCGGGGTTGACTGGCCCCTCGGGCTCCTCTGGCTTGACCGGCGTGGTCGGGTCGTCTGGACGCGTCGGGTGAGTCGGGTCGTTCGGGTGCGTCGGGTTGGTCGGCTCGACTGGATCGTTGACCCGAGGCGGGGGGTTGTCGCCCTCGATCTCGGGCGTGCGCGGGACGCCGTCGCCCTGCGGGCCGAAGATGTCGTTGGTGACCGGGGTGGTGTCGCGGACCGGCGGGATGTCGGTGACGTCGTCGATCAGCCCGGCCGGGTTGAAACGCACGGAGGAGCCTGGCCCCACGGGGACATCGTCACCGAACCGCACGGCGTTACGCAGACCTGCGAGGAAGTGCGTGCCGCCCTTGACCACGAACGATCCGCCCGGCACCACGAAGTCACTGACCACGCCGGTGATCCGCGCCAGCCGCGCACCGACCGAGCCGGTCTTGAGCGCGCCACCCACCTGCCCGGCACCTGGGATGAAGAACGTCCCGACGTTGAGGAGCGACTCGGTCCCGGTCGCCCAGCCGTCCTCCTTCCACTTGTGCCAGCCATCGCCGCCATCCATGGCCGCTTGCAGGTCGTAGCCGACCAGGCTCGACCAACCACCAGCGGCAACCTCGAGGCGCTCGGTGTACCAGTCACCGAACGCGTTGTCCGGGATGTCGGTTCCGGTGGCGAGCATGACGGCGTTCGGGATGATGCCCACGACCATCACCACGGTCGAGCCGAGGAAGTTGCCAAGACCGCCCCAGGCATTGCCGGCCACATCCAAGCCCCACTCACCCGCCTCGGTGTCGTAGCCGATGAGCGACGCAGCGCCGGAGTACAGGCCGTACCCGAAGTCGGAGATGCCGTGCCCGACCGACTCGTGGCAGTTGCGGTCCTCCTCGCGTGCCGAACCCCAGGGCATCGGCATCTCGGGGTTGCTGAACGCCTCGGCGGGGATCGCCTCCACCTCGGCCACGCACACGTTGACGATCAGGCCGTTGATGTCGTTGGCACAGGTGGCCACGGCGGTCGAGATGTCGGCGAGGATCCCGCCGTACTCCTCAAGCAGTTCCTTGTTGCGGTCGACCGAGTCCCCATCCTCGTACCACGGGACCTCGACCATCTCCTCGTTGCCGATGCCGATGCTCGCGAACATCCCCTCCGCTGCATCGAGGAGGTTCGCATCCTTCGCCTCCGACTCGGGGACCATGACGCCGTCTTTGACATCGTTGCGGAATGTCCAGGCATCCCTCTCGCACGACTCCAGCCGCGACTTGAGACCGGCGAGCTCGCTCGCGTAGGTATCGAGATATCCGGCGGCGCTGTGCAGCGCCTCCTTGAGGTCGCCCGCATCGGTCACCGCAGGGTCGATGAGCGTGTAGACCTGATCCTGCTCGGGTGCCTCGTAGTGAGCGCTGAGGCCCGACCACGTGGTGTCGATCGCGGTGGTCTCGGTGTGCACGGTCGTGCCCATCGTGCGCAGATCGGTCGCCGAGGTCTCGATCGCCGCGGTGTCGAGATCGTGCGCACGGCACGGGAAGTTCGCCGGATTGATCAGC
>NZ_JBMDXJ010000413.1:0-17801 GCF_048594945.1 Pseudactinotalea sp.
ATGTCGACGTGTCGGATGATCTGCAGCCGGCGTGCGCCGTCGACCCGCGCAGCCTCGTAGAGCTGGGTGTCGACGGCGGCCAGCGCCGCGAGGTAGATGATCGAGTTCCAGCCGCAGTGCTGCCAGATCTCCGAGGCCACGTAGACCGGCACGAACAGGTCCGGGTTGCCGAGGAAGTCGGGGGAGAACCCGAACAGTCCGACGAACCGGGTCAGCACGCCGTTGGCGGGGTTGAGGAAGACCTGCAGCATGCCCACCAGCACCACGATCGAGATGAAGTGCGGCAGATAGGTCGCGGTCTGCATGAAGCGCTTGCGCGCCTGGCTCGCGATCTGGTTCACCACCAGGGCGAGGAAGATCGGTGCGAGGAAGCCGAACACGAGCGTCGCGAGGCTGATCGTCAGCGTGTTCCGCAGCACCGTGCCGAACATCGGGCTCTCGAAGAACATCGTGAAGTACTTCAGGCCGACCCAGTCGCCACCGGCGAGACCGGCCTGGAAGTCGAACTCGCGGAACGCGAGCTGGATCCCGTACATCGGGACGTAGGAGAACTGTGCCGTGAAGGCGATCGCGGGTGCCAGCATCACCCAGAGCTGCCAGTGCTGGCGCGTGTGCCGGCCGAGCCGGGCCGGCAGGCCCGGTCGGTCCCTGGTCGCGACCCGGCGTGCGGGCGCGGCGTCGGTCTCGCCGTCGAGCGTGAGCGCCACGGTGGTCCTTCCTGCGAGGACGACCCTGCCCGGCCGGCACCGGCCGGGCAGGGTGTCGATCAGCTCTGGGCGGCGACGTACTCGTCGTAGTAGCGCTGGTAGATCTCGATGTTCTGGTTCAGACCAGCCGCCTCGAGTTCCTGGACGTAGCCATCCCACTGCTCCTCGACACCGCCGGCCGTGATCCACTCGCCGAACTTCGACATGGCGAGGTTCATGATCGCGGTGTTGTTGATCGCGATGGTGTTGCGATCCTCGGTCGAGAGCTTGACGATCTTGAAGGGGTAGACGTCGGTCTCTGGATCGATGTTGTCGAAGGCGGCCTGAAGTGGCTCCGACTCGACGTTTGCCTCTTCGATGTCGGTCGGAAGCACCACGTCGATGTCGTCCCGGATCCAGGACGGACCTGCGTCGGCCAGGGTCGTGGTCCACTTCCACGTCGACGGATCGAGCTGGGTGTCAGCGGGCGGCAGCACCTCGTAGGAGTCGTCCCCCAGCTTCTCGACGTTCGTGCCGAGGTCGCCCCACAGCACCTGAATCGAGATGTCCTGGTCGTAGAAGGCGTTGATCACCGCGAGCGCGGCATCCTTATCGCCGCCGACGTCCGCAGACATCGTGATGTGGTTCGCTGTGTAGTTTTCGTCGTCGTAACTCCAGGCGACCGGAGTGCTCTGACCTGCCTCAGCGAGCAGTGGTGCCATCGATGTGTACTGCTCGGCCAACTGGGCACCGAACCTGTCAGAAGCGGTCCAGCCGTAGCCATAGCCGACGGCCGCGAGGTCGCCGTCGCCACGCGCCACGGACTGGTACGCCGAGTAGTCCTGCGTCATCACCTCGTTGCTCACGAGCCCGGCCGCATACGCCTCGTGGACGAACTCGATCACTTCGCGGTAGCGCTCATCCACGAGGAAGTTGAACACCGTGCCGTCCTCGAGCACGTAACCTTGCTGGCCGCCGTACGACATCGGGACGCCCAGGCTACCCAGCAGCGCCGTCGGGTGGTTGTTGGCGAAACCGGTCGTGCTGGCCGGCCCCCAGTCCCACGGGATTTCGTCATCAGGGTCCCCGTTGCCGTTGGCATCCTCGTCCCTGAACGCGACGAGCACGTCGAACAGCTCATCCCAGGTGGTGGGGACGTCAAGCCCGAGATTGTCGAGCCAGACCTGGTTGATGTACTGGCGGCCGATCGTCTCGGGCCAGAAACGCTTGTAGGTACCGATCGAATAGATCGCACCTGACTGCTGCGTCGCGATGGCCTCGACCTTGGGCTGCGCCGCGAACATCGCAGCGACGTTCGGCAGTGCGTCCATGTCGTCACTGAGGTCCTCGAACAGCCCAGTGAACGTAGCCAGGTCAGCGTCCGTGATCGCATTGCCACCAATGATCAAGTCGGGCACGTCGCCGGCCGCGAGCATCGTCGCCTTCTTCTGGTCCCAATCCGAGGACACCTCCTCCCAGTTGATCGTGACTCCGGCCGCTTCCTCCAGAGCGGTCACCCACTCCATGTCCGCCATCGGGCCGGTGAGTCCGTGCTTCACCACGAGGATGTCGAGCACCCCGTCTCCTTCGGCAGATCCCCCACCTCCACCGCCGCCGGTGCACCCAGCCAGGACCACAGCGCCAGCAGCCAGGAGGGCAGCAGCGCTCAGCGAACTTCGTCTCATCCTCGAGCCTTTCCTTCACGGAGGTCGCCATCCGGAACGCGAGCCGTCCCGGACGCCACCGTTCGAGCCTGATGGCGTGAACACGGAACATGGTGAGACTTCATTCCAGCGTTGTCAACCTTCGTGTCAGGATCTGAAACAGGTGATGTCCTGCTGGATGTCAACGCTGTACCGTGTCCAGCAGGGCGGCAGCCCGCACACGTACCGATGGAGGATTCGTGGTTGAGACAGCGATGGTCAAGATCGGCGCACCGCTCGGGCGTCGAGTGAGTCAGGACCTTTGGGGACTGTTCCTCGAGGACATCAACTATTCCCTCGACGGCGGCCTGAACGCCGACCTGGTCCGCAACGGTGACTTCGAAGCTACGCCGGCAGACTCCCCGACCTGGGGACCGCTGACCGGTTGGGAGGTGAGCGACCCCGCCGCTGTCCGTATCCGGTCGGATGCGCCGTTCGCCCCGGCCAATGCCACGTACCTGCGACTTGTGGCCGGCGATCAGCAGTCAGCAACCGCGAGCAACCGTGGTTACGACGAATCGGGGATGTTCGTGGCACCCGGGCGCTACCGCCTGCACCTCGCGGCGCGCGCACAGGAAGGCCAACCCCGCCTCCGGGCTCACCTACGCGACCACCTGGGCGAAACCAACGCCACCACACGAGTTCCCGTGCCCGCCGACGCCTACGAGTGGAAGTGGTACGAGGCGGACCTCGAGGTCACCAGCGCGGGACGGCGCCGGCTGGAACTGGAGGTGGAGGCGGGAACCCTCGACGTCGACCTGATCGAGTTGCGCCCGGTCGACCCGGCCACCGGCACCGAGTTGCTGTTCCGTGACGATCTGGTTGAAGCGCTCGCGGAACTCCAGCCCGCATTCGTCCGCTTCCCCGGAGGCTGCCTGGCACACGGCTACGGGCTCGACAACATCTACCACTGGAAGCACACCATCGGCCCGCGCGAACACCGCCGCGGAATGCCCAACACCTGGGGATATCGGCAGTCGATGCGAATCGGCTACCACGAGTACTTCCTTCTATGCGAGCGCCTCGGGGCCAGCCCGATGCCTGTGGTGGCGGCGGGGGTGTGCTGCCAGAACGTCCCTGGCGGACCGCAGGCCATCCCGCAGCCGCGGATGCCTCAGTACATCCAAGATGTGCTCGATCTGATCGAGTATGCCAATGGTGGCGTCGACACCCGCTGGGGCGCAGTCCGTGCGGCCGCGGGCCACCCCGAGCCGTTCGGGATGCGCTACCTAGGCCTCGGCAACGAAGACGTGGTCAACGACCAGTTCGAGGATCGGTTCTCTCAGATTTTCGACGTCGTCCAGGCCGCGCACCCCGAGGTGACGGTGATCGGCACGCTCGGCCCGAAGCCCTACGGCCCCGACTACGACAACGGCTGGAGCGTGGCCCGCCGGCACGGGGTACAGATGGTGGACGAGCACAGCTACCGCACCCCGCGTTGGCTGCTGCAGAACGTCGACCGCTTTGAGGGCTACGACCGCAGCGGACCTGCCGTGTACCTGGGGGAATGGGCTGCGCGCACGTCGAGTGTCCGATCGGCCGTGGCCGAAGCCGCCTACATGATCGGCATCGAACGCAACTCGGACATCGTCAAGCTCGCGTCGTACGCGCCGTTGCTCGCACGTGTCGGCAGCACGCAATGGGTACCCGATCTCATCTACTTCACCGACGAGGAGGTACTGC
This sequence comes from Pseudactinotalea sp., assembly GCF_048594945.1. Lineage (NCBI taxonomy): Bacteria > Bacillati > Actinomycetota > Actinomycetes > Micrococcales > Cellulomonadaceae > Pseudactinotalea > Pseudactinotalea sp. The sequence goes on from NZ_JBMDXJ010000413.1 coordinate 4,073, forward strand.
CGAGCGCGAACTATCACGCCGCGTGGATGCTCGCACGCCACCGCGGCGATGAGGTCCTGGGCTGCCGTGTGGAAGGCGGCGGCGAACGAGCGCAGCCACGTCCCTCGATGCGGGAGATCGAACTTCGCAGCAAGGGCTCCACCACGCGCTTCGCCGCGATCGTCGTCGACGGCGAGCCACGCGCGGAGGCCACCACGGCTCCGGATGGCGGCGTCGCCCGAGTAGCAGGAGTGATCGCTGATGGGCGGGCCGTCGAGATGCGGCTCACCGCCACTCGAGAGGGCGGCAGCGAGGGATTCATCGTCGGCTTTGGCGACCCTGAGTCGGGAACCATGCACGAGTGGCGCGTGGGTGAGTGGCGCAACCGAGGGCTCACCCTCTCTCGCAGGGATGACGACATCACCGATGAGGTCGATGGACCGCACCGGTTCGAGGGAGTCCAGACCGGTGTCGACACCGACATTCGGATCCGCATCGACGGCGCTCGCATCCAGGCTTGGCTCGACGACCAGCTGATCCACGACCACAACGACGACCAGCGCCCTGCACCCGAGCTCGTTGTTGGCGCGACGAGGCGGGGCAACGAGACGCTGGTCACCGTCGTCGCCCCGAGCGATGCCCCGCGGCAGATCCAGATCACCGGCGAAGGAATCACCTCCGGCGTACGCGCACTCACCACCACGCTGGCGGGGGCCGAACCGGAGGCGGGCGCGCCTTTCACTACCTCGCCGGTCACGCCACGGGCTGGCGAGATCACTGCTGCGGACGATTGTTTGGAGTTCGTGGCGCCGCCGTGGTCAGTCACCACGTTGACGATTGCCCCGCCGACCTCAAGCTGCGGCTCAGTGCCCTAACGTCGAGGCACGGGCGACCACATGGGCCCCCGTGCCCACGCGCCGCGCCGGGCCCTGGTCGCCCGCGAGGCGGGCCTGCAACATCTCGATCGCTGCAGCCACCATCGCATCCTGCTCGGGGCTGACGGAGGTCAAGGGCGGCAGCGTGAAGCGCGACTCGTCGGTGTCGTCGAACCCGGTTACGGCCACGTCATCCGGCACGCGGACGCCACGCACACGCAGCGCGCGAAGCGCGCCGATCGCCGTGGCATCGTTCGCGCAGAGCAAGGCATCGATCTCCCGCCCACCCCGGAGCAACCCTGTCACCGCTTCGTAGCCGGACTCGCGTCGATCCCAATCTGAGCCGACCACGAACGGAAGCTCATCGGCCTCGATGCCATGCGCACGCAGGGTGTCGACGACGCCGCGGTAGCGATCGCCCTCATGCGGCGCACCGTTCCAGACGATCGCGATCTGGCGGCGTCCAAGCGCCAGGAGATGTTCAGTGATGTCGGCGGCACCTCTGTACTCGCCCATGACCACGCAATCGATCTCGTCGTCACCAGGCCCGCCGACCTGAATGATCGGCCTGCCCGGTCGCTGCCCGTCGAGCAGGACACGGGGCGAGAAGTGTGGACAGACGAGCAGAGCATCGGCATCGGAGGTAGTGACGCCGATGAGGGCATCCCGCTCGGCGTTTGCGTCCGGGGCAAGGCGAAGGGTCGTGGTGAGCCCGATGTGCTCCACGGCGACGATCAAGCGCTCCGCCAACTCGGCGAAGTAGGGCTGGTACAGATTCGGGACCACGACCGCGATGCGGCCGGTGCGCCCGGACGCCAACGACCTGCCTCCCATGTGGGGGCGGTACTGCAACGCAGCGACGGCGGCCTCGACCGCTTCTCTGGTGCTCGGCGAGACGTGCGGTTTGCCAGCCAGCACGTTGGAGACCGTCTTGGGCGAGACGCGCGCAAGCCGCGCGACATCCGCCAGCGTTACCGGCCGGACCACAGCGAGCCCATCGTCGATTCGCGTCGCAACAATTCCACGGGTAGCAGCACCGAGCGCGGCTCGGCCGGAGCCTCACCGGCGATGCGCTCGACCAGAAGGGCGAGCGCCGTGTGGGCGATGCGATCGGTCACCGGGTCGACCGTTGTCAACGAAGGTGTGGAGAAGACGCCGTCGGACAATGCGTCGTAGCCGATCACTGCCACGTCGTCCGGAACGGTCACGCCTGCCCTGTCCAACGCCCAGAGCGCTCCGAGCGCTACCTCATCATCGGAGCACACCACCGCATCCAGACGCGGCCGCAGGAGCAACGCTTCCTGTGCGGCACTAGCGCCGGCGGCCCGGGGATCGGTGCCTTCCAGAGCCACATACAGCGCATCTGAATCGAGCCCCACGGATGCCATCGCCTCACGCATCCTGTGCGAGGGCGTTTCCTCGTGTGGGCCCACAGCTCGGTCGGGGCCGAGCAGGGCCACAGAAGTGCGGCCCATCACGGAGAGATGGCGGCAGATCAGCGCGACAGCGTCGCCTACGTCATCGTCAACGCTGTCCCATCCGATGCCCGGCCGGCCACTCTGGACTGCCACTACCGGCATGCCCCGGAGAGCGACGACGAGCTCGTCCGGAACCTGGGTCGGAGCCACCACCACCAGCCCGTCGAAGTGCTGCCCGAGGTCGCTGCCGATCCGGGTCAGCCTGGCCATATCCTCGTGTGTGGGCTCCACCACGGCTGCCATGCCACGGCCGTCAGCCTCATGCACGATCGACTCGACCAGACGCGCGAGCCTTGGGCGCCGCAGACCGCTGACGGCGATGCCTAGCCGATTGGTTTTGCCGGTCCGCATGGATCGCGCGGCCTCGTTCGCCACCCAGCCGAGCTCACCGATCGCGCGCAGCACCTGACGCGCGGTCTCGGGTCGCACATGCGGCTCGCCGTTCACCACCCGCGACACGGTCTTGATCGAGACGCCTGCCTGATTCGCGACATCCCGCATCGTGGCCGACATGGCGACATGATAGGGCGGCGCCGACTCCCCGCCCTGCTGGCCACTGGACGCTGCCTGGCTATCGGGCTGTCGCCCACCCTCTTCCGCGTGACCGCCACGAGCGCGGCGCGAGGCGGTCACGCGTAGCGCACTAGATGCTGGGTAGCCACACGCGCATGGCGTTGCTGCCGCGGTTTCCCCAGGCCGCGAACGGGATGGCCGTGATCGCGACCCCACCCTCGCCCTGAGTTGACTCGGGTGAAGCATAGAGCGCGCCCGACGGCGGTCGGCGACTCCCTGCGAAGCGCACCTGGGGTGCGCCGTGCTCCGCATGGATGGCCAGCGGAGCACTCTCGGCGACGATGACGTCGTCGAGTGCGATGCCGCCGGGCAGGTCCACCTGCTCGACGCAGTAGACGCGTGGCCCCACCTCGATGGCCCGGGCGCCACGGAGGGCATCGACGCGGTGGTGCGCCTGCGTCCACCGGGGTGTGAGGTCGAGCGCCAGTGTGCGTGACCCGCTCAACTCCACGCAGACGTAACCATCGGGACCGGGCCGGACCGGTTCGCCGTCGAGGGTGGACTTACGAGACCAGCTGGGGATGCGCAAGGCGAGTCGCAGCGGCGCCGAGCCGTCGTACGAGAGCTGGACCTCGCCATCGTCGGGGTACCGGGTCGCGACCGTGAGCGTGCCGCCGCCGAGATGCTCGGGGACATCGATCTCGGCGTCCGCATACAGGTGCAGCGCGAGCGCGTTCTCGGTGGTCGTGGCCACATAGGCCGACATCTGCGCGAACAACCGCGCGAGGTTCGGCGGGCAGCACGCGCACGAGTACCAGGGCTGACGCTCGCGCGGGGCGTTCTCCTCGGAGAACCGGTCCGGGCGCAGCTGCAGCGGGTTGGCGTAGAAGAAGGTGGTGCCGTCATCGCCCACGGCGGCGGCGAGCGCGTTGTGCAGCTCCCGCTCGATCGTCTCGGCGTACTCGGCGGGCGAGTCGCCGGCGAGCAGCATCCGCCAGGCCCAGTGGACATCGGCGATCGTGGCGCAGGTCTCGGCGTAGGCGCGGTCCGAGGGGAGCTCGTAGTCGTCGCCGAACGCCTCGTCCCGGTGCCGCGATCCGAACGCGCCGGTGAGGTACATCTTGCGGTGGTGGGCGCTGACCCACTGCACGTTCATCGCGTCCAGCAGGGCCTGCTCGCCGGTCTCGAGATGGACGTCGGTGACACCAGCGTTGAGGTAGAGCTGACGCACGGCGTGCCCGACCGCGTGCTGCGACTCGCGCACCGGCGTGTGGTCCTGGAAGTAGGAGGCACCGAGCCCGCCGACCTTGAGCAGACCCATGCCGCGCAGGTCGATCATCCGCTGCGCGAGGTCGAGGTAGCGCTGCTCACCGGTGTGCCGGTAGAGCTCCACGAGCGCGGTCTCGATCTCGGGGTGGCCGCAGATGCCCTCCTCATGACCGGGGCCGAAGCGGCGGTCGATGAGGTCGGCGAACCCGCGAGCGATCGTGAGCAGGTCGCCCCGCCCGGCAGCCCGGTCGAGCGCGACCGCGGCCTGGATCATGTGGCCGAGCACGTACATCTCGTGGGTCCACTCGAGCTCGGCGAACCGCTTTCCGGGATGGACGCCCTGGATCCAGGTCATCACGTAGCCCGACGGCTCCTGGACCCGCCCGACCAAGCCGATCACGCCGTCGAGCCATGGGTCCCAGCGCGTGGTGCCGGTGCGCGCGATCTCCCAGGCGACCGCCTCGATCGTCTTGTAGAGGTCGGAGTCGGCGAACACGAAGCCGCGATAGTCAGCACCCGACTCCCCGATCACCCGGCGGAAGTTGTCCAGCACGCCGGAGGACTCGAGGTTGCTGATCAGGTGGTCGATCGTGGCGTCGGCATTGCGCTGCTGCCAGGTGCCCAGCGGCCCGGCCCGGCCGAGTCGGATCGCAGGGATCGCGAGAGGCCGGTGGGTCCGTTGCGCACACGGTAGGGCGGGTGTGGCGATCGAACTGCCCACGGGGTTGGTCAACGTCCGCTCCTTTGTGGATGAGGCGACAGTCGCGAGACTACGAGCAGGAGTTCAGCGTTGTCAAAGTGGCAGGACATCAGCCTGCCCGGTCCTCGCCCGCCGAGATCGTCGATCGCTGCTGAACTCGTAGATGTCGATCTACTAGTTCGGCGCACATCGACGAGCTCGGCGGCCTGGAGCGGTCGGCCGGAGGACGTGCTTCAGCGGAAGCGGCGACCCTCGTCGCGGCGGTACGCCCAGATGGCGAGCGCGGTGAACAGCACGCCCCAGCCGAGCAGCACGGGCAACGCGTACGCGTAGACCTCGGTGCCGGTGAGCGCGCTGATCACGAGGTCGCGGCCGGCGCGGCTGGGCAGGAAGGAGCTGGCCGTCGCGAGCCAGCTCGGGAACATCTCGGCCGGCATGAACAGCCCTCCGGCGAACGCCAGCGGGAACAGGATCACCTGGACCACGGCGATCGCGGCCTTGCTGCTCAAGCGGTATCCGATGAACAGGCCGAGCATGAGGAACGGGATGCCTGCGGCCAGCAGCGTGGCCACACCGAGCAGCAGCTGCAGCGGTGTGGGCGCGGCGGCGGTGAAGATCCCCGCGACCAGCCCCAGCGGCACCAGCGCGACCAGCGCGAACACACACCCGGTGAGGATGCGCCCCAGCATGCGCGGCCCAGCACCTGCCGGCATCGTGCGCAGGTACGGGTCGAAGGGCAGCGCCCGGTCCTCGGCCACCCCCACACCGAACGTGAACATGAAGGTGCTCATCACGGAGAACATCGCGAGCCCGCCCACGGACATCATCGACCACAGAGGGTCGCTCGTCACGACCTCCTGGGGGACCACGAAGAAGAACATCGCGAGCGTCGGGAACATCAGGTTGCCGATCACGGCGATCGGGATGCGGATCGTCTCGAGGATGTTGTACTTCGCGTGCAGGAGTGCCAGACGCATGAAGGTGGGCGGGGCCACGCCCGCCGCGCGCGAGCTGGTCCGGTCAAGGGTCTGCGTGGTCATGCTGCGACCTCCGTGTCGGTGTCGGTCAGGCTGAGGAAGGCCTCTTCGAGCGAGGCGCCACGCACCTCGAGCCCTGTGAAGGTGGTTCCGCTGGTGACGAGCTCACGCACGAAGGCATCGGAGTCGCCGGTGAGCAGGGAGTAGCGGTCGCCATCGGCGTCCACCGCGGTGACGCCGGGCAGCTGCGCCACCCGGTCGCGCGCAACGTCGCTGTGGAAGGTCACCCGGTGCGACTGCACGCGGGAGATCACGGCAGGCAGGGTGTCGTCGGCGAGGATGCGTCCACCGCCGATCACCACGACCCGTTCCGCGAGCGCCTCGATCTCTTCGAGGTAGTGACTGGTCACGATCACCGTCGCACCCTCGCGGTGGTACTCACGCAAGGCACCCCACAAGGCGCGACGACCCTCGACGTCGAGCCCCGTCGTCGGCTCATCCAACAGCACGAGCCGCGGCTGCCCGGCCAGCGACAAGGCCACGGCCAGCCGGCGCTTCTGCCCTCCGGACAGCCCACCGGTCTGGCGGCCGGCAAGGTCGGCGAGGTCGAACCGCTCGAGCAGCTCGGCGCGCGGCATCGGGTTCGGGTAGTGGCCGCTCACGAAGTCGACCACCTCGCCGACCTTGAGCGAGGCCGGGAGCCCTGTCTCTTGCGGGGTCACACCGAGCCCGATCCGTGCGGCCGGCGTGCGTGGGTCCTGCCCGAACAGGCGCACGGTCCCCGAGCTCGGCTTCCGCTGCCCGTTGATCAGTGAGAGCAGCGTGCTCTTGCCGGCCCCGTTCGGCCCGAGCAGGCCCACGATCTCGCCGGGCTCGACCGCGAGTGAGACGCCGTCGAGCGCGAGGACGTCACCGAAGGAACGCCGAGCCTCCTCGACTTCCACGACAGCCGTGCTGGTGATGCTGGTCATTCGATAGCCCCTTTCAGGAGTGCCTCTAACGAGGCGGTGTAGGTCTCGAACGCATGCCGCCCGCGGGGCGTGAGCGCGATGGATGTGACGGGGCTGCGCCCTTCGAACGCCTTCTGCACGGTCACGTACTCGGCGTCCTCGAGCTTGCGCAGGTGGGTGGACAGGTTGCCGGCGGTCATGCCGAGCACCTTCTGCAGCCGCGTGAAGACGATCTGATCTCCGGGAGCGACACCGGCGAGCGTCGCCACCACCCGCAGCCGGGACTGGGCGTGGATCACGGGATCGAGCTCGGCCTCCGTCACTTCGCCCGCCGCCTCTCGACGATCGTCGCTGTGAGCGCTGCCGCGAGGAAGCCACCGCCGCCCGCGATCGCCTGCACGAGGTAGCCGTTGGGCGGCATCACGAACACCGCCACTGAACCGATCACGGCGAACCACGCTCCGAGCGCGAACATCCGCCACTCCTGCCAGAGCGCACCGCCGGCCATGTAGAGGGCGGCGACGATCAGCAGGCTCACGGCGTTGGTGAGGATCGACATCACCAGCGGCGATGCTCCGGCTGCTCCGACCGCTCCGAAGATCACTGAGGCGAACATGAAGCAGAACACCCAGGAGAACCCGTACATCGCGCCGACCCTCGCGCTCTGCCCGCGGATACCGCGTGTGCGGCGGGCGATGTGCACCCCCGTGAAGACCAGTGCCCCGATGATGCACACCACGAGCACGAGCATCGACCAGCCCCGCGGCATCTGCTCCTCCTCGCTGTAGCCGAGGTAGAGCGCGGTGTAGGCGACGAGGAATGCGAAGCCCCACACGGTGAAGAGCGCCGTGGAGCTGACCTGGGTCTGCTGCCGCACGTTCGCCTGCGACGCCTTGATCGCGGCGAGCGCCTCGGCGGGCGAGGCGACGTCGTCGCCGGCGTCGCCGTCGAGCGGCGCCGCATCGCGGTCCTCAGCCATGCTGCCTCCTGCTGCAGAGTAGTTTGCGTTGCAAAGTACTCTGCAGCATCCGCGCCTCGCCGTCAAGCTCATCGTCGAGATCGCTGCTCCGGGTCGAGATCGCGCGTCTGAACCAGCGATCTCGACCCAGAACAGCGATCTCGGCACATCGGAGGCGTGGATAGCGCTTCCCACGCCCGGCGATCCATGGAAAGGTTGGCGCCATGTTCGACAGGGTGGGCGTCGTCAACGCCAACGGTGGCTGGTGCTGGTTCCAGGACGAGCGGGCAGTGGTGGACCCGGCGACCGGGACCGCCCTGATCGGCTCGGTCGCCTCGCCCGCAGGGGCCGACGGCGGAGCGAGGGATGGGGATGTCGAGGTCACGGTCGTGGATCTCGCCTCGAGCGATCTGGCCGCCACTCGGGCCGTGCTGCACGCCGGCTTCGAGGCCGACGACCACGACACGGCGGCGTTCTGGCACCGCAAGGACGGCCGCTGGGTGGCCGTCTACTCGCGGCACAAGACCGACGAGTTCACGTTCTGGCGCGTCTCCGAGCCGAACGACCCCACCGCGTGGGGGCCGGAGCAGTCCTACCAGTGGTCGGAGCACTTCGGCTCGGAGTTCACCGGGCGCGGACCGGGCCGGGGCGTCACCTACCAGAACGTGCACCCGCTCGGAGACAAGCTCTACTGCTTCGCCCGGGCGGTCAACGACGACCCGTGCTACCTGGTCTCCGAGGACGACGGCGCCACCTGGAGCTTCGGCGGCCGCCTGCTCACGCGTGAGAAGGTCGGCTACGTCAACGGCTACGCCCGGTACACCTCCGGCCCGTTCCCGAAAGAGTCCAGGGACCGGATCGACAGAGTCGACTTCATCATCACCGAGTACCACCCGCGCGACTTCCCGACCTCGATCTGGCACGGCTACCTCGAAGGTGACCATCTCTACCGGGCTGATGGCACCGCCGTAGGGCCGCTGGGTCGAGGCATCGAGGACCCGACGCCGCGGGCCGAGGACCTCACGCCGGTGTTCGCGAACGGGACCAGCATCGATGGCCAGGTGATGACGCACTGCTGGACCGCCGACGTCGGGCGCGACGAGTCCGGCCGCATCGTCGCCCTGTTCACGGCCCGTACCGATGATGAGCTCGGCCTCGACGTCCCACGCACCACCGACATCCCGCTCCCGCACGCCCTGCTGCGCGCCGAGCTCGCCCCCGGCGCCAGCGAGTGGCAGGTGACCAAGGTCGGCGATGCCGGCGCGCAGCTGCTGCCGCACGAGACCGACTACACGGGCCTCGGCACGATCGACCCCGACGACCTCGACGCGCTCTACTTCTCCACCACGATCGACCCGCGTGACGGCCGCGATCTCGGCGTGCACGAGATCTTCCACGGCACCACCGCCGATGCGGGCGCGACCTGGACCTGGACCCCGCTCACCGAGGGCTCGCCCGCCTCCAACTACCGCCCGATCGCGGTGCCCGGCGACCCGAGCCGCCGCGTGGTCACGTGGTTCCGCGGCCAGATGGCCTCCTCCCAGCAGTACGAGACCGAGGTGGTCCTCGCAGTCGGGTCACGGTGATCATCGAGAGCCCGACGGCGGCCCTCACCACCGCGCCGCGGCTCACCGAGGCTGCCCGGCCGAGCCCGGCGCAGCTGGCCTGGCAGCGCGAGGAGCTCGCGATGTTCGTGCACCTCGGCATCAACACCGTCACCGACCGCGAGTGGGGTGACGGCACCGAGGATCCGTCGATCTTCGACCCGGCGGATCTGAACGCGCGCCAGTGGGCCCGCACCGCCCGCGAGGCCGGCTTCGGCACCCTGATCCTCACCGCCAAGCACCACGACGGCTTCTGCCTCTGGCCCACCGCCACCACCACGCACAGCGTGGCGGCGAGCCCATGGCGCGGCGGCTCCGGTGACGTGGTGCGCGAGGCCGCCGAGGCCTGCGCCTCCGAGGGGATCAGGTTCGGGATCTACTGCTCGCCGTGGGACCGCAACGCGCCCAGTTACGGCACCGGCCGCGAGTACGACGATCTGCTGATCGCTCAGCTCACCGAGCTGCTCACGGACTACGGCGACATCGCCGAGGTGTGGTTCGACGGCGCCGTCGGGGAGAGCGCGCGTGGCCGCCAGCGCTACGACTGGGACCGCATCATCGGCACCGTGCGCGAGCTGCAGCCGGGTGCCGTGATCTTCTCCGACGCCGGGCCGGATGTGCGCTGGGTCGGGAACGAGGATGGTGTCGCGGGCGCGACCTGCTGGTCCGGCATCGACCCCGCGCGCGTACCCACGCCCGGCCGCTCCGACCCCTGGACGCTCGACTCGCTGCGGCACGGCGACCCGGAGGGCGCCGCGTGGCGCCCCGCCGAGACCGATGTCTCGATCCGCCCGGGCTGGTTCTGGCACGAGTCCGAGACCCCGCTCGACGGCGGAGCTCTGCTCGATCTGTATCTCACCTCGGTCGGCCGCAACAGCAAGCTGTTGCTCAACGTTCCCCCGAACCGCGACGGCCTCCTCGATGACGCCGACGTCGCGGCGCTGCACGCGTTCGCCGAGCTGCGTGAGGAGGTGTTCGGCACCGATCTGCTCGCCGGTGCGGCGGTAGAGTCCGACGGCGCCACCCTGGTCCTCACGCTCCCGGAACCGGTGACCGCCGACCTCGTCACGCTCGCCGAGGACATCGAGGGCGGCCAGCACATCGCCGCGTTCCGCGTGCAGGTCGATGACGGCGAGCCCGGAGACGCACCGTGGCGTCCGCTCACCTCAGGCACCACGATCGGACACCTGCGAGCGCTGCGGATCCCGCCGACCCGGATCCGCCGGCTCCGCGTGAGCATCGACCTGGCCTACGGGCCCGCCCGCCTGACCCACGTCGGACTGCACCATCACGCCCGTGGCGAGCACCGCCGTCGGGCGGACAACCACGACTGAGCCGCGGGACTGCGCCACACTAGGCACCGATGGAGCCGCGCGAGCTGAGCACGACCCCGCCGCCGATGCGGCGGCGGCCGGCGATCCCGCACGTGCCGCGCGAGGACGGCACGATCCCGGAGCAGGAGCGCGCGTTCTTCGTCGAGGAGTTCCGGGGCGTCACGATCGTGGTCTCGTTGCCTGTGCTGACCGATGCCGGGATCGCGGCGGTCGCGCGGACCGTCTCGGGATTCGTTCCCGGGGACACGCGGTTCGTGCTGGTGGTGAACGAGGCGGAGGACGCCGAGCGACTCGCGCAGGCGCTGCCGGCTGCGCCCACGGTCGTCCCGTCGCCGACCGTGTGGGAGGACGCCGGCATGGCCGGGCTGTGGCTGACGGTCGCGGACACCGACCGGGTGGTGGTCGTCGCGAACCCCGACGGCGTGGCCGAGACCACCGGGTTCCTCGCTGCCGGCCTGCGCGCGTCCAAGGTGGTGTTCACCGATCCCGGTGGCGGCTGGGGTGACCCGCCCCGCAGCTTCGCGGACCTGGAGATCTACCGGCTGGGCCTGCTGGGCGAGCTGACCCGGCGCGGCATCGGCAACCTGCTCCCCGCCGCGGAAGCGGCGCTACGCGGTGGCGCGTACAGCGTCAACCTGTGCCGCGCCGACGACCTCGAGCTCGAGCTGTTCACCTTCGACGGCGCCGGCACGCTGCTCACCCTCGGTGGTTACGTGCGGCTCGCACAACTCCGGGTCGACGACCTGCCGGCGGTCGAGGCGCTCGTGGAGCAGGGCGTCCGCGACGGCGTGCTCAAGCCCCGCAGCCGCGCCGAGATCGCGCGCATGGCCGTGGGTGGACTGGGCGCGCGGGTGGTGCGCTCGGGCCACCTCGCGGGGGGGGTCGGTCGCGAGACCGACCGCTACGCGGGCGAGGGGGCGGCCGAGGTATCCGGGCTGATCACCGTCAGCGAGTTCTCCGGCGCGGGCGCCGGCGGCATGCTGCTCGAAGGAGTGGTCACGCGCGCCGCCGCCCTCGGCCTGCGCGCGGTGTTCGCCGTCACGGTCTCCCCCGACGCCGCTGAGTTCTTCTCTCGCCGCGGCTTCACCGAGGTCCCCCGCACGAGGCTCCCGGAGGCCAAGTGGACGGACTACGACGAGGCGCGCCTCGCCGTCGTTCGCTGCTTCTGGCGCGAGGTGAGCTGAGCGCGCTTCAGCACGCTGCGCTATAACGAGGCCATGACCGAGACCGGCCCACCCCTGGTTGGAGCGGAACCCACCCCCGCGCGGCGACGTCGGCTCACGGCGGAGATCTGGATCGTCATGGGTCTCTCGCTCGGGCGATCGGGCGTGTACGCGCTCGTGAACATCATCGACGCGATGTCGCGGGGCCCGTTGGGCGAGCAGACCACGTCGATCAACACCTCGCAGTCCGACAGGTCGCTGTTCGACCTGACCTACCAGATCCTGTCGATCACGTTCGCGCTCGTGCCGGTGCTGCTGGCGCTGTACCTGCTCTCCGAGGGTGGCCGCAGCGCGGTGCGGCGGATCGGCCTCGACGGCGCCCGCCCGGGCCGGGATGCGCTGTGGGGGCTCGCGCTCGGCGCGGTCATCGGAATCCCCGGGCTGGCGATCTACCTTGCGGGGCGGGCCGCCGGGATCACGGTCGAGGTGCAGGCCTCCGCGCTCGACGCCTACTGGTGGACGATCCCCGTGCTCATCCTCGCTGCTCTCAAGAACGGGCTGATCGAGGAGGTGATCGTGGTCGGCTACCTGGTGGAGCGGCTCGAGGAGTTGCGCTGGAAGGTCGCGCTGATCGTGCTGACCTCCTCACTGATCCGCGGCTCGTACCACCTGTACCAGGGCTGGGGGCCGTTCGCGGCCAACATCGCGATGGGCGTGGTCTTCACCTGTTTCTACCTCTCACGATGGGGCCGACGGCGTGTGATGCCGTTGGTCATCGCCCACACGCTGCTCGATGTGGTGGCGTTCGTGGGGTACGCCTACCTCCCCGAGTCCTGGCTCGCCGCGCTCGGCCTCGGCTGACCGGCGCCACGCCGAGGTCCGGCAGGATGGGCGTGTGCGTTTCGTCGTCATCAGACATGGCCAGTCCGTCAACAACCTCCTCTACGAACAGACCGGCGACTCTGTGGGCCGGCACCACGACCCCGAGCTCACCGACCTCGGTCACACCCAGGCCGCCCGCCTCGCGGAGACCGTGTCCGCAGGCGCCCTCCCGTGGCAGATCACCCAGATCCACACCAGCCTGATGACGCGGGCGGTCCAGACTGCCGCGCCGCTCGCCGACGCGCTTGACCTCCCGCTGCTCGGCCACCTCGACGCCTACGAGCTCGGCGGGCCGTTCACCGAGGCGGACGAGGTGCGCACGCCGCATCCCGGCGCCTCGGACACGGCGCTGCTGGCCGCGAGCGCCCGGCTCGTGCTGCCCGAGACTGCTGGCGCGGACGGCTGGTACACCCTCCCTTACGAGCACGACGCCGAGGTGCGTGCTGCGCGTGCCCGCGCGTTGGTCTCCGGGTTGCGTGAGCAGCACGACGACGGCGACGTGGTCGCCCTGTTCACCCACGGCGCCTTCTTCCAGCACCTGCTCCGCGCGTTCCTCGGGATCGAGCAGATGACCGGCTGGGTGGTCAAGCACAACACCGCGATCAGCCTGTTCGCCGACGAGCCGAAGACCGACGGCGCCACGGTGACCGCCCACGCGCTCGATTGGATGCCGCACCTGAGCGACGACCTCGTCAGCGAGTAGCGTCCAGCAACGCCACCACCCCGCTCGCCGCCTCGCGTCCGGCACGGTTCGCCCCGATCGTGGAGGCCGACGGGCCGTAGCCGACCAGGTGCACGCGCGGCTCGGCCGCCACCTGGGTCCCGGCCATCTCGATGCCGCCACCGCGGCCGCGCAGGCGCAAGGGCGCGAGGTGGTCGAGCTGGGAGCGGAAGCCGGTGGCCCAGAGGATGGCGTCGGCGCGTTGCTCGGTGCCGTCGGCCCAGCGCACCCCGGTGGGCATGATCTCGCTGAACATCGGGTGCCGCTGCATCACACCCCGCTCGGCCGCGGCTCGCAAACTCGGCGTCCGGGCCAGCCCGGTCACG
>NZ_JBMDXJ010000414.1:0-11526 GCF_048594945.1 Pseudactinotalea sp.
GTCGTCTCTGTGGGCCTCGACGCCGCCGTCAACGCCCGCGCCAACACGTACCGATTCCCACCCGGCGGCGGCAAGTACATCCGGGCAGCCCTCACCGAGCTGCAGGGATTCCGCCCGTACGGCTACACGATCACGATCGACGGGGAGCGCCGGGAGATGCCCGGCACGCTGGTGGCGGTCGCCAACGGGACCTACTTCGGTGGAGGCATGAAGATCGCGCCGGAGGCGCAGCTCGACGACGGCCTGGCCGAGGTGGTCCTGGCGAGCGCCCTCAGCCCGTGGCAGGCGATGCGGATCTTCCCGCGTCTGTACGAGGGCACGCACGTGCACCACGACGCCGTCGAGGTGATCCGGGCGCGCGAGATCACGATCGAACCGCTGGCACCACACCCGGACCCACCAGAGGCCTACGGGGATGGAGAGCACATCGGTGCCGTGCCGATGAGGATCGCCGTGGAGCCGGGTGCCCTGAGGATGCTCTCACCGCACGTACGCTGAGAGACATGTCGTCACCTGCCGAGCGGTACGCGGCGGCGATGCGCCGGCAGGCGCACGAACGCACCGAGCTCGCGGCCTTCACCAACACGCTCGAGTTCGAGCTCGACGCCTTCCAGATCTCTTCCTGCGAGGCCGTCGAGGCTGGGCACGGCGTGCTGGTCGCGGCACCCACCGGTGCCGGCAAGACCGTGGTGGGGGAGTTCGCCGTCCACCTCGCGCTCGTGCAGGGACGCAAGGCGTTCTACACCACGCCGATCAAGGCCCTCAGCAACCAGAAGTACCCGGACCTGGTGCGCCGACACGGTCAGGCCTCGGTGGGTCTGCTCACCGGAGACACGTCCGTGAACGGCGATGCACCGGTGGTGGTGATGACCACCGAGGTGCTGCGCAACATGCTGTACGCGGGTTCACCCACACTCGCCGGACTCGGCTTCGTGGTGATGGACGAGGTGCACTATCTCGCCGACCGGTTCCGTGGGCCGGTATGGGAGGAGGTGATCCTGCACCTGCCCCTCGACGTGCAGGTGGTCTCACTCTCCGCCACCGTCTCGAATGCCGAGGAGTTCGGCGACTGGCTCTCGGAGGTGCGCGGCGAGTGCGAGGTGATCGTCTCCGAACATCGCCCGGTGCCGTTGTGGCAGCACGTCATGGTCGGGAGCGGGCTGCACGACCTGTACTCGGCCGATGTGGACCCGACCAGCCCGGGCGTGACGCCGCCGATCTCGCACGATCTCGTCGAGGCGATCCGCTCGGTCGAACGTTCCGGTGACCGCCGCCGAGGCGGGCGAGAGAGCCGGAACCGCAGCCGCGGCCGTTACCACCAGCGCCGATCGATGGTCCGGCCACCTGCGCGCGGGGTGGTGGTCGACCGGCTCGATCGGGCCGGGTTGCTGCCCGCGATCGTGTTCATCTTCTCCCGCGCCGCGTGCGACGCCGCGGTGTCGCAGGTGGTGCACTCCGGTGTGCGGCTGACCACGCCGGCCGAGCGGCACCAGATCGCCGACCTGATCGCTGAGCGCACCGCGGCGCTCCCGCCGGAGGATCTGGACGTGCTGGGCTTCGACGCCTGGGAGCACGCTTTGCTCTCGGGCGTGGCCGCGCACCATGCCGGCATGCTGCCGGTCTTCAAGGAGACGGTGGAGGCGCTCTTCACCCAGGGTCTGGTCAAGGTCGTCTTCGCCACCGAGACGCTCGCACTGGGCATCAACATGCCGGCACGTTCAGTGGTCCTCGAGAAGCTCGTCAAGTGGGACGGCAGCAGCCACGCCGCGATCACCGCGGGGGAGTACACCCAGCTGACCGGTCGCGCGGGGCGGCGTGGCATCGACGTGGAGGGTCACGCCGTGGTGCTCTACGCCTCCGGTCTGGATCCCGTGGCGCTGGCCGGCCTCGCCTCGCGTCGCACCTATCCTCTGCGTTCCTCGTTCCGGCCCACGTACAACATGGCCGTGAACCTGATCGCGACGGCAGGGTGGGAGCGAGCCCGCGAGGTGCTGGAGACCTCCTTCGCCCAGTTCCAGGCGGACCGGGCAGTCGTGGGCCTCGCGCGCCGGGCACGCCAGCACAGCGAGGCACTCGCCGGGTACGCCGACTCGATGGCCTGCCACCTGGGCGACTTCGCCGAGTACATGGACCTGCGCCGATCGATCTCCGACCTCGAGTCCGAGCTGTCCCGATCGCGGTCCCGTGCCCAGCGCGAGTCGGTCGCTCAGACCCTCGGGTCGTTGAGTCGTGGCGACGTGATCCAGCTCCCGAGCGGGCGCCGCGCCGGCTTCGCCGTCGTCCTGGAACCGCCGACGGCGGTGGGTCTGGAGGGTGGTTCGGTCACCGTGCTCACGGGCGAGGGTCAGGTGCGCCGCCTCGTGGGCAGCGAGGTTCCGTACGGGACCAGTTCGGTCACACGCGTGAGGATCCCGAAGGCGTTCAGCGGTCGGCGGCCGAAGGATCGGCGCGACCTCGTCTCGTCGATGCGAAACGCGCTCGGTGCGCTCGGCCAAGCCCGTCCCGAGCGGATACGCACGCCGCCTGCGGCTCGTGAGGACCGGCTCACCGCACTCAAGGCCCAGCTGCGGGCGCACCCGTGCCACGGCTGCGCCGACCGCGATGAGCACGCCAGGTGGGCGCATCGCTACGTCAAGCTGCGGGATGAGCACGAGGGGCTGCTGGCGCGCATCGAGGGCCGAACGTCCTCGATCGCCCGCGAGTTCGACAAGGTGTGTGGCGTTCTTGCCCAGCTCGGGTACCTGTCCGAGACCGGGTCGAGCACCCAGGTCACCGAGCGAGGGGAGTGGCTCCGGCGCGTCTACTCCGAGCAGGACCTGCTCGTGGTCGAGGCGCTTCGGCGAGGACTGTGGAACGAGCTCGACCCTGCCGGCCTCGCAGCCGTGGTCGCTGCGGTGCTCTATGAGTCACGCTCCGACGACGCCTCGCCCCGACCCCGGCTCAAGAACCGGGTTGTGTCCGACGCGGTCGACGCGACCGATGCGCTTGCCCGCGATCTGGCCGCGATCGAGGCGGAGGCCGGGCTGACGCCACGTTCGCCGCTCGACCTCGGACTGGTCGCGGCCGTGGACGCATGGTCGCGTGGCGCACACCTCGACGCGGTGATCACCACTGACCTGGCCGCTGGCGACTTCGTGCGGTGGTCGAAGCAGGTCATCGATCTGCTTGACCAGCTCACCGATGCCGCGCCCTCGCCCGATCTGCGGGACACCGCACACCGCGCGGTGCGGGCGGTGCGGCGCGGGATCGTCGCACTGGGGTCCGTGTGACCCGTGTCGAGCAAGTCCGGCCGTTCACGATGCGGTCCGCGCGCCGCCACGTGGTGGACACGTAGCCGACGCACTCCCTGACACACCGACCGACACGCCGACTGGGCGAAGAAATCCTTCAACTAGCCGCAGCGCGCTGACCAGGGCAAATGCCCGTGACCTGCGGCGACGCACGCTTGGCGTCTCGGCCGAACGTCGGTATGTTCGCTGCCTGTACTGCTGCAGGGCAAGCCCAGCGCAGTCACCGACCAGGCCCGCGCGTTCACTAGAAAACGGGGTCCCGAGACCGGGGCAGCGGACCGAAGTTCGTGCGGGCCGGTCGGTGCCAGCTCCGGGGCTCGGCGCTCAGGTTGGCCGTCTATCCTGAGCCAGTGCCTCAACTCCCGCCGCGACGACTGACGACCGCGGCGATGGCGGTCGCCGGAGGACTGCTCACCGACACCTCGTTCCCGCAGCGCAACTGGTGGCCGATGGCCATCGTGGGCGTGGCGCTGCTCGTGCTGGCGCTGCGACGTGACTCGGCGCGCTGGGGCGCCGCCGTGGGCTTCCTGTGGGGGATCGCGTTCTTCCTCCCGCACATCTGGTGGGCAAACGATGCAGTGGGAGTGATTCCATGGCTTGCCCTCTCGGTCGCCGAGTCCGGGATCGTCGCGGCCACCTGCGCGGTCTGGGTCTGGGTGCGGCGAGGAACGCTGGTGAATCGGCTGATCCTCGCCCAGTCGTTACTGTTCGGGGTCGTCTGGGCCGTGGGCGAACAGGTGCGCCAGGTCTGGCCGTTCGGTGGCTTCCCGTGGGGGCGGCTCGCGTTCTCGCAGACGGACTCGCCGCTGCTGCGGTTGGCGTCGCTCGGTGGGGCGCCGTTGGTCAGCGCGGTCGTAGCTGTGCTGGGCTTCCTGCTCGCCAGCGTGGCTGTGACGCTGCGCCGCGCCGACACAGTGCGTGTGATCGGCGCTCCCGCAGCCGTAGCCGCCGTCCTTGCGGGCAGCCTGCTGGTGCCGCTCGGTACGAATGCCTCCGGCGGGTCACTGCGGGTGGGAGCCGTTCAGGGGAATGTCGCGGAGCCCGGACTCGGCGCCTTCGCCAACGCCTACGAGGTGCTCACGAACCACGTGGAGGGCACCGAGGCACTGGCCGAGCAGGTCGGCCCCGGTGGCGTGGACATGGTGCTCTGGCCCGAGAACTCCTCCGACTTCAACCCGCGCGTCTACGAGGATGCGCGCGTCCTGGTCGAACGCGCCGTCGACGCGGTCGGTGTCCCGCTGCTGTTCGGCACCGACCGGTACGCCGAAGCCGCCGACGAGCCAGATGGCGTCGACGCGCGCTACAACGAGATGGTGCTGTGGCTGCCGGACCAAGGCCCGGTGTTCGCGTACGCGAAGCAGATCCCAGCCGCCTTCGCCGAGTACATCCCCATGCGGGACATCGCTCGGATCTTCTCCTCCGCCGTCGATCTCGTGAGTGTCGACATGGCACGGGGGACCGAGATCGCTGTGGTGCCGGTGCCGATCGCCTCGCTCGACCGGGACGTGCCGGTCGGCACGATCATCTGCTTCGAGGTGGCCTACGACGCCCTGATCCGGGAGTCGGTGGTCGGGGGCGCTGAAGTGCTGTTTGTCCCGACCAACAACGCATCGTTCGGCTACACGGCGGAGTCGGAGCAGCAGTTGGCGATGTCCCGCTTCCGGGCGGTGGAGCACGGTCGCGCGACTCTGCAGATCTCGACCGTGGGTGTCAGCGGGGTGATCGCCCCGAACGGCGTGGTGCTGCAGACCACCGGACACTTCACGGCGGAGGAACTGGTCGCGACGCTGCCGCTGCGAACCGAGCTCACCATCAGCGACAGGCTGGGCGACGCCCCGGTCGTCGCGTTCACGTTGCTGACCGTGCTGTCGCTGCTGACCGGCATCGTCACCGCTCCCCGGGCGAAGCGGCGCCGATGAAGACACTTGTCATCATGCCCACGTACAACGAGCGGGAAGCACTGCCGATCAGCGTGGCGCACCTGCGGGCTACCGTGCCCGAGGTCGATGTACTCGTGGTCGACGACGCCTCACCCGATGGCACGGGTGCGTGGGCAGAGGCCGCGGCTGCCACAGACCCGCAGCTGAACGTGCTGCATCGGGCTGGCAAGGAGGGCCTCGGGCGCGCTTACCTCGATGGCTTCCGATGGGCGCTGGCGCGCGACTATGACGCCGTGGTGGAGATGGACGCCGACGGCTCGCATCGACCTGAGGACCTACCGGCGCTGCTCGCCGCGGCGCAGGCGACGCCGCGCCCCGACCTGGTGATCGGCTCGCGCTGGGTAGAGGGAGGCGCGGTCGTGAACTGGCCGTGGACCCGGCAGCTCATCAGCAAACTCGGGACCGGTTATGCGCGCGTGGCGCTGCGTCTGACGGTGCGCGACGCTACTGCGGGGTTCCGCGTCTATCCCGCGCGTACGCTGCAGCGGCTGCCGCTGGCGCAGGTCGAGTCGCAGGGTTACTGCTTCCAGATCGACATGACGTGGCGCGTCGCACGGGCGCGCGGGCGGATCGTCGAGGTGCCGATCACGTTCGTCGAGCGCACTCAGGGGACATCAAAGATGAGCCGGGCGATCGCTCTGGAGGCGATCACCCGGCTCACCGAGTGGGGTCTGGACGATCGTCGACGGCGGTGGAGGCTGCGCGTCGACCGGTGGGGTCAGGCGCTGCGTCGCCGCGCCTGACCGCTGCGCAGCAGCGCCAGACGCTCGTCGAGCAGCTCCTCGAGCTCACCGACGGTGCGGCGCTCGAGCAGCATGTCCCAGTGGGTGCGCTGCTTCTTCGTGGGCTTGGGCTCAGGGCGGGTTGCGTCGCGGAGCAGCGCCTCGCCGCCATCGGGTGCCTCCCAGACCGGGGGCACATCGGCGTCAGCGCTGAACGGGATCACGATGACCCGGCCGTCCGGGCAGTCGTAGACAGCCTCGATGCGCGGGGCGAACTCGACGCCGGATTCGGACTCCAGGCTGTTCGCACCGATCTTCATCCCTCGCAGGGAACGTTCGGCCATGTCTCCTCCTTCGCGTACGTGCAGGCGTGGGTGATGCTGCGCCGTACTCCTTGTTCAACGGCCTATCATTCAGTGGTGTTCCGCGCAGCTGGTGAAGGTGGTGTGAAGCCTTCCGGCCTCACGTGCGCAGATCTGCCGCCGATGTGACCACGGATACGCTGGTGGCGTGCAGATGACCTATCGACAACTCGGCCGATCAGGCCTCACCGTCTCGACCGTCGGTCTCGGGTGCAACGCGTTCGGCTCGACCATAGCGCCCGAGGGCGTCCAGGGCGTGGTGGATGCGGCGATCGAGACCGGGATCACCTTGTTCGACACCGCCGACGTGTACGGCGGTGAACCTGGACAGAGCGAGCAGCTGCTGGGCCAGGCGCTCGGATCCCGACGCGACCAGGTGGTGGTGGCGACCAAGTTCGGGATGGACATGCGCGGGGTCAATGGGCCCGACTGGGGTGTGCGCGGTTCCCGGCGGTACATCCGCACCGCGGTGGAGGCCTCGCTCCGGCGCCTGGGAACCGACCGCATCGACCTGTACCAGATGCACCGCTACGACCCGCTGACGCCTCTCGAGGAGACACTGGCGGCACTGCAGGAGCTCGTGGTCGAGGGCAAGGTCCGCTACCTGGGTTCGTCGAACTTCACCGGCTGGCAGATCGTGGACGCGGACTGGATCGCCCGGACTGCGGGCGGTAGTCCGATGATCTCGATCCAGAACGCGTACTCGCTGCTCGATCGCGGGATCGAGGCCGAGGTGATCCCGGCCGCCGAGCACGTGGGCGCGGGGCTGCTGCCGTACTTCCCGCTGGCGTCCGGCCTGTTGACCGGCAAGTACCGGCGCGGCGAGGCAGCCCCCGAGGGCACCCGCCTCACGCGCCGCCCGGAGCGGCTCGAGGCTGCGAACTTCGACATGATCGAGGCGATCGGCGCCTTCGCCGACGCTCGCGAGGTCTCGATGGCCACGGTGGCGATCGGCTATCTGGCGGCCCAGGAGGTCGTCGGCTCGGTGATCAGCGGGGCTTCACGACCCGAGCAGGTGCGGTCGAACGCGGCCGCACTCGCGTGGCAGCCGAGCGCCGAGGATCTTGCCGAGCTGGATCGGATCACCGGGTCGACCGCGTGAGGGGTTCGGTGGTCGTGAGCGTCAGCATCGACGGCGAGCACCGATTCAGCAAGGCGCCCGTCGACCGTATCCACGTGCGGGAAGGGATCGGAGTCGACGGTGACGCTCACGCCGGCGCCACCGTGCAGCACCGATCGCGGGTCAAGCGCGACCCCAGTCAGCCCAATCTCCGGCAGGTTCACCTCATCCACGCTGAGCTTCTGGACGAGGTCAACGAGCTCGTGCACGACGTCCGCCCCGGCACGCTCGGTGAGAACGTACTGACCCGCGGTCTGGACCTGCTCGGCCTGCCCCGCGACACACGCCTGCGCATCGGCGACGCGGTGCTGCGAGTCACCGGTCTGCGCAATCCCTGCCAGCAGATCGACGACGCACGCCCGGGGCTGCTCAGGCTCGTGGTCGGCCGCGCCTCGGACGGCACGATCGTGAGGCGATGCGGCGTCATGACTGTCGTCGAGCGGTCGGGAGACATCTCGCCCGGCGATGCGATCGTCGTCGACCTTCCCACTGGAGAACAGGTTCCGCTGGAACCGGTCTGATCAATCCGGTGCGGCCGGCTGCGACGCCTCGCGAAGGCGGTCTCCGAGGCGGCGAACCTCCTCCGCCAGCTCGGGTGGCGCGAGGACCCGAAAGGGCGCGGCGATCTCCGCGAGCCTGACGGCGTACCAGTCTGGCGTGCTGGTCGTGCCCCGCAGCCGCGTATGCCCGTCCGGGAGGGGGTCCAGGCGTCCCAGCTGCCGCGGGAGCCAGCAGCGCACGTGGTCGAGGGGCGCCTCGATGATCACCTCGACCTCGAGCAGCCAACCTTCCGAGAGGTGCTCTTCGACGGCCGCCAGCAGATCGAGCCCTGGCGGCGGATCGAACGGATCCTGCAAGGGGTGGACCGATTCGATCCGGTCCACCCGGTAGAGCCGCCTGGCCTCACGCTCGCGCGACCAGCACAGGACGTACCAGTAGCCACGGCGGGGGATGACGCCCCACGGATCGATCGTGGTGGTGAACGAGTGGTGTCCCCGGTACCGGATCTGCGTGGCGCGCTGGTCGCTCGCCGCCTGCAGCAGCTGCGCGACGATCGCGCCGTCGACCTCGGGGCCGCGTGGGGGAGTGGGCACCAGAGCGCGCAGGCTGTCCACAGACGCAGCGAGCGTTGCTGGGAGCACGCGGGTGAGCTTGGCCAGGGCGCGCCCGGCGGCGTCGTCTCGGCCGTGTCGGCTCTCGACCGCCGCCATCGTCAGCCCGAGGGCCTCCGACATGGTGAAGGTCAGCGGCGGCGGGCGAAATCCGCGGCCGATCTGGTAGCCGCCGTAACGACCAGGTGTCGACTCGACCGGGATGTCGGCCTCACGCAGGATCGCGACGTAGCGGCGTGCCGCGCGGTCGGAGACTCCCAGGCGCTCGCCGAGCGCGGCGGCTGTGATCCCGGGACTGTCCTGGATCTCGGAGAGGGCCAGCAGCGCACGCGCAGTGGGGCTGTCGCCGTCAGGAGCCATCCGCGAAACGTTAGCTGAGCGTCCAGTCCGCCGGTGGGTCCTCGCCCACGCGGCCGTCGATCGCCTCACGGATGAGGTCGGCATGGCCGGTGTGCCTGCCGTACTCCTCGACGAGGTCGTACAGCAGCCGGCGCAGGCTGACCACGAAGCCCTGGTCGGCGCCCATCGCGACCTGCTGCTCGAGCCCGCCGGCTGCGATCGCTGCGGCGATGCGGGTCCGCGAGCGGGTGATCGAGCTGTCCCACATCGCGTAGAGCTGCGCGGCGCTCAGGCCGCTGGTGTCGAACGTGTAGTCCTTCGGCTCCCCAGAGTAGTCGGACATGCCGGCCCAGGGCGGCCCGTAGGGTGCGCCATCGAGATTCGGGCCCCACTTCTCGTCCTCCACGCACGCGAGGTGCTTGAGCAGTCCGCCCAGCGTGAGCGACGACGCGGCCACGCTCCGTGCGAGCGCTTCCTCGTCGAGACCGTCCGCCTTCCACCGGAAGGTGGCCCGTTGTCGCTCCAGTGCTCCGAGCAGGTGCTCCACCTCGGAGCCGTCGAAGGGCGGTTCCCATGCGGGCATCTGATCCATGGCAGGACGATAGATCTGTACCCGGACGTTCCGGTGCCGCATTCGAGGAGGGCAGGGACATGACAGGATCACCGGGTGCCTGGCATGCCCGACTCAGACCGGCTGCGTGAGCTCACGCTGCTGCGTCGGGTGCGGGACCGCATCGACCGGGAGTACCAGGAGCCGCTCGACGTGCCGGCTCTGGCAGCGGGCGTCCACCTGTCGGCGGGCCATCTGAGCAGGCGGTTCAAGGAGGAGTTCGGGGAATCGCCGTACTCCTACCTCATGACGCGAAGGATCGAACGGGCTATGACCCTGCTACGCCGAGGCGACCTCTCCGTGACCGAGGTGTGCTTCGCCGTCGGCTCCTCGTCCTTGGGGACCTTCAGTACGAGGTTCAGCGAGCTGGTCGGGATGCCACCGAGCGAGTATCGGCACCGTGCACAGGCGGATGTGGGAAGCCTGCCGACCTGTGTGGTCAAGCGGGTGACGCGACCGATCAGGAATCGAGAAGCCAGCGCGCCTCCTGAGCCCCTAGCGTGAGCACATGGCGACCATCATCCACAGCACCTTCCTCCCGCACGACGACGCCGAGGCCGCCAAGGGCTTCTACCGCGACGTGCTCGGCTTCGAGATCCGGCAGGAGGTCGGTTACGGAGACATGTACTGGATCACCGTCGGTCCCCCCGGCCAGGCGGAGGTCAATATCGTGCTGCACCCGCCCGGCGCCGATCCGGGCATCACCGATGACGAGCGCCGCACCATCACCGAGATGATGGCCAAGGGCACCTACGCGAGCATCATGCTCGCCAGCGACGACGTGGACGCCACCTTCGCCCAGCTGGAGTCGAAGGGCGTCGAGATCTTGCAGGAGCCCACCGACCAGGACTGGGGAAAGCGCGACTGCGCCGTGCGCGACCCCGCCGGCAACACGATTCGCATCCAGCAGCAGTGACCGCGCCGCCACCGCGTTCAGCCGACCAGCGGCGTCAGGACACCGAGCGGTTGCTCGAGGCCGCGGTCGACATCTGGGTCGCCTCCGCCTCGTCCGACGGCGTCCCGTACCTGGTGCCGCTGTCTCACCACTGGGACGGGCAGACCCTGCTGCTCGCGACCTCGGCCGACAGCCGGACGTCGCAGAACTTGGTCACAAATGGCACGGTGCGACTGGCGGTCGGGCACACGCGCGATCTGTGCCTCATCGACGGCACGGTCGAGGCATTGGAGATGGCTGACCTCGCGCCCGGGCGCGCTGACGCTTTCGCCGCGCACGCCGGGTTCGATCCGCGTACGCTCACCACCCGGTACCTGTGGTTGCGAGTCGCACCACAGCGAGTTCAGGCCTGGCGAGAGGAGAACGAGATCGCGGGCCGCGAGCTCATGACGAACGGTCGGTGGACGGCCGGAGAGGACAGCACGGACGCATGACGATCACGCCGGCCGACAGCCACGACCTCATCCGGGTGCGTGGCGCCCGCGAGAACAACCTCAAGGACATCAGCGTCGAGATCCCGAAACGGCGGCTCACCGTGTTCACCGGCGTGTCCGGATCCGGCAAGAGCTCGCTGGTCTTCGACACGATCGCTGCCGAGTCCAAGCGGCTGATCGACGAGACGTACCCGGCGTTCGTGCAGGGGTTCATGCCGACACTCGAGCGCCCTGAGGTCGATGCCCTCGACGGCCTGACACCAGCGATCATCGTGGATCAGGAACGGCTGGGCTCCAACCCTCGCTCGACCGTGGGCACTGTGACCGACGCGAACGCGCTGCTGCGCATCCTCTTCAGCAGACTCGGCGACCCACACATCGGCTCGCCGAACGCCTACTCCTTCAACGTCCCGTCGGTGAGCGCCAGCGGCGCCATCACAGTGCAACGAGGCGGCAAGACGATCGCCGAGAAGGCGACCTTCAACCAGCTGGGTGGGATGTGTCCGAAGTGCGAGGGCCGAGGCTCGACCTCCGACTTCGATCTCACCGCGCTCTACGACGAGAGCAAGTCGATCGCCGAAGGCGCCCTGCTGATCCCCGGCTACGGCCCGGGCACCTGGTACGCGCGCATCTTCGAGGCCG
>NZ_JBMDXJ010000415.1:0-7883 GCF_048594945.1 Pseudactinotalea sp.
CGAAGAAGATCGGGTCGTCGGGGTCCGGCGCGGCGACGACGTTGCCCTCGCCGTCGACGACCACAAGCTGCATCATCGCGATCTGCCCCTGCACCAGCTCGTCACCGTTGTTGGTGACGGTGGCCATCCAGCCGCCGCCGTACTCCGGGAGCGCCTCGCTCGGTCCCCCCTCGACCACCAGGTCGGAGGTCCGCTCCGGCAGGCCGGTAAACGCCTCGCCGCACTCCGGAAAGACTGCGTCGGAGAAGTCCGGGAGCCCGGCATCGCTCCCGCCGCTCGTCCCCTCCCCGCCCGTGGGCTCCTCGGTGGGCTCGGTCGTGGGTTCCTCGGTCGTCTCGGGCTCGGTGGTGCCCCCGCCGCCTGCCGCCGGCGGTCCCTGGCAGGCCGCGGCCACCAGGGCGAGCGCAGCCACACCCCCCAGCACACCGGCTGCTCGACGGCGTCGCTCGCGCGTCGCCGCCCTCGTCGCGTCCTCGATCGGCTCGGTCATCATGATCGGCCTCCTCCATGGGGGTCTCGGTCGAGTGCGGGGATGCCGCCCCCTGCGGGCACCCCTCACCCATCTCGACGAACGAGCCCGCCATCCGGTTGGGTTCGCGACGGAACCTACTTCCGAGAGTCAGGTCAGCTCGAGATCGACCGGGTCCGTCGCCGCCACGATGGAGGTGACAGAACCGTCCTCCGCCCCCGCGGACCACTGGTGCAGCAGCGTCACCACCACGGCCTGGTAGTCGCCTGGCGGCAGCGTGGTGCCGTCGCAGCCGAGTAGCGAGCTGCCGAACCCGAGGTCGATCTCGCTGCCGGCGCTGAGGGAGTACTCGGACTGGGAGTCCCCGAAGAGTCCGGGCGAGACGATCTGACCGTCCTGGATCAGCACCACGTCGTTGTAGAGCGTCCCCGTGACCCGTTGAGTCACGGTGAGCCGGGTCTCACCGCCTGCGATGTCGTCAGTCGCGGCTCGCTCCGAGCGGATCTGCGTACCGATCACCTCCAGCTCGAAACCGGTCTCGATCGCCGGCTCGGTCCAGGGCGCCTGGCACTCGTGCGCCCATGACACCGCCCCGTCAGGCTGGTCCAGCTCCACGGGCGAGGTCTCCACGGACTCGTCGATCACCAGCGGGAACGGGCCACCCTGAGCCTGCTCGAGATCGTCGGGCGCCGTGCTGCCGGCGTCTCCCATGGTGAACATCACGTACACCTCGTACTCGCCGTCGCCCAGCGGTCCCGCATCACCCGCGCACTCGTACGAGCCCTGCACGCGGAACGGGAGCGTCTCACCGGGCTCGATCGCGAGGTGGAAGCCGCCCTCGGCGCCCCAGATCACGTCGTCGGGCATGTCGACCGTGGCCACCACCGTGCCGGCGGAGTCGACAACCACCGTCTGAGACAGTGCGACGTCCGCCTGGATCGGCGTGGCCCCGGTGTTCTCCACCTGCGTCAGCCACTGGCCACCGCCGGTGCCGAGGGTCTCGCTCGGGCCTTGCGTGGCCACCAGCTGGGACGTGCGCTCAGGCAGCCCCGCGAAGGTATCGCCGCACTCCGGGAAGACGGCGTCCGACCAGTCAGCGGGGTCCGTCTCCCCGCCGGTCGGATCATCGGTCGGGTCGTCGGTGGGCGTCTCGGTCGCGGTCTCGGTCGGGTCGCCCGTGGGGTCGTCGGTGGGGTCGATCGTCGTGGTGGGAGTTGCGGGCGGGTTCGGCTCGTTGCTGAATCCGCCCACCTGCCACACCACCGCCGCGACCAGGGCGATCGAGGCCACGCCGGCCAGGCCCGATGCGGCAACGCGCCGCCGTCGGGCGCCCCGCACGCGGCCGGCGATCAAGGTCTCGTCCGGGCCCGGTGCGCCCTCCATGCCGCCCTCGTGCAGGGACTTCTCGAGCAGCCTCTTCATGTCGTCGGCGTTCATGACTTCCCTCCCGCGCTCGAGTCGGCGTCGTCGGAGAGGCTGACTGCCAGGATCGCTCGCCCGTCGCTCAGGTAGCGCTTCACCGAGCCGTCGGCGAGGCCGAGCTCGGCGGCCACCTGTGCGACAGAGAGATCGCCGTAGTAGTGCAGCACCACGCACGCACGCACCTGCGGGGGCAGCTGCGCGAGCGCGTGGGTGGCATCCAGCCTCTGCTCCACGGACCCGGCCGTGGAGTCGACCCGGTCCGGCCGGGCCACGAGGTGTCGGATGCCGACCCACCGACGCCGCCGTCGGTAGGAATCGAGGTACAGGTTGAGGATGGTGCGGCGCAGGTAGGCCTCCGCCTCATGGGTCTCGACGCCTCGGGCCACCTGGGCAGCGCTGCGGCGCCTGCCGAGCGCTCGCACGAACGCCTCCTGCACCAGGTCCTCGGCGCCGTGCCTGTCACCGCAGAGCAGATACGCGGTGCGGTGCAGACGTTGACCGTGCTCGCGCACGAGCGCAGCCAAGGTCTCCTCCCACGTGCTCACACCTCACCCCGTTCCTCGGCTCCTTCATCGTGTCCTACGAACGAGCGCGTGTCTCGGTTGGGTGCGGCGCGGCGCCGATTCGTCACAGCCCCGTGCGACGCCCGGACCGGGCTCAGACCGAGCGCTCACTCCGCACCCTCCGCCTCGGCGCTTGCCGTCACCGAGACCACGAAACCGTCTCGCCAGGGCGAGATCGCCCAGGTGACCAACGGCGGACGCACGACGGCGGACAAGGTCACCTCCGCCGTCGTCCCGTTCGGGGTGCCCGTGGGATCGGCGATCGTCAGCGCCTCGAAGTCGACCAGCCCCGTCGGGGCGGCGGCAAGGTAGTCCTCCGCCGCCTGGTGCACCGAGGCGTCGGTGAGCGGGAGCGCGGGGTCTCGCGGGCGGCCGTCGTGGAAGTAGGAGCCCTCGTCGATGGCGTCGGCGGCATCCGCAGCGACCGCGTCGGCCAGCGCCAGCAGCTGCTTGCGCTCGAGATAGATCGCCGACACCGACACCACCACGAGCACCAGGGCGAGCGCGATCAGGCCGTAGAAGATCGACAGCAACATGATCTGGCCGTCGTCCTCGCGCAGCCGCACGCGCAGCCGATCAGTCATCTCGGAACCCGCTGACCGCGGTCATCGCGTCGGCCGAGATCGCCACCGAGGTGGGCAGCGTCCCGCTGAGGAAGTCCGGTGCCAGCGGCAACGCCACCTCGGTGTGCACCTCGATCAGCACGTACTCCCCCGCGGTGAGGCACTCGGGAACCGAGCACGTCACCTCCAGCGCCGCGGCGGGATCCACCTCGATGCCCTGATCGGCGAACGCCAGCTGCACCCCGAGCTGCGCCGCGACGATCCCCTCCTCGATCGTGTCGGCCTGCGCGATCAGCCGTCCCGCCTCGCGGGCCGCTCCCTCCGCCGCGAAGCTCGCCGCCTGGATCCGCGCCATCGTGAGGATCAGGTACACCAGCGGCACCAGCAGCACCAACGAGACGCCGAGGAACTCGACCACCGCGCTGCCACGCTCCGGATCCCCTAGCCGGGCACGCACCCGGGTGAGCATCCGGACGAGGGCCGGCCACCGCCGTCGGGCTCTCACTCCTCCACCGCCCGGCCGGTGACGACGATCGTCCCTCCCGGTCCCAGGAGACCGAGCACCGGCAGCGGTGCGCTCACGGTCACCGTGACCAGCGTGACATCACCATGGGTGTCGTAGCCGGCGGCGATGCTCTGCGCGTAGCTCTCAGGGAGCGTCATCGCGATCAGCTCGGCGGTGCGCTCCTGGCCGGCCGCCAGGTCACTCCCGTGCAACGCCGCGTACCGGGCGCCCTCCGCAGCGGCGTCGGTGAGCATCGTGCGCACGTGCAGCGCGAGTGCGAGCTGCACCACGCCCAGCACCAGCACGGTCAGCAGCAGCGAGACCAGCAGGAAGTCGACGACTGCCGAGCCTCGTTCGCTCAGCCGCCCCCGAGGATCCGGTCGATCGCCTCGTTGAACACCTGGGTCAGCGCCTCGCCGGCGAGCGCCCAGATCAGGACCACGAGTCCGGCGGTCATCAGGGTGATCATCACCCAGCCGGGCACGTCGCCCCGCTCGGGGTCGGCTGCGAGGGCGGTCCAGCGCCGTCGGAGAGATCTCATCGAGGTGTCCTTCCATGGGAGGTCTACAAGGTGATCGCGAGCACGGACAGGCCCGGGAACACGGCGAACAGGATCGTGACGGGGAGCATGAGGAAGACGACAGGGATCATCATGAGCACCTCGCGGCGGCCGCCCTCCTCCATGAGGGCGCGGTGGCCGACTTCGCGGGCGTCCTGTGCCTGCGCGCGCAGCACCTCCGAGAGCGGGGTGCCACGCTCCACGGCCGTGCCGATGCCGTCGGTGAAGCGGGCGATGCTGGCGAGCTCGGTGCGGCGGGCCATGCCGTCGAGCGCGGGGCCGAGACCCACCCCGGAGCGCACGTCGGCGAGCATGAGGCCGATCTCGCCGGCGAGCTCGCCGCGGGTGCTGCGGGCGACCCGCTCCAGCGCCGCGAGCGGTGACTCGCCGGCGCCGACCGACAGGGCGAGGAGTTCGGCGATCGTGGGGAACTCGGCGATCATGCGGCGCTCGCGCTGCTGCACCTGCTGGGTGAGCCGGTGGTCGCGCAGCAGCGCGCCGCCCACGGCGCACAGCACCACCAGCACGATCAGCGGCAGCAGCGAGACCCCACGGGCCACGCCGATGATCAGCGCGAGCACCAGCCCGATCGCGAGCCCGAGGGTGGCCCAGATGACCTGCTCGGTGCGGAAGGCCTCGAGCGTGGTCGAGGTGCCGGCGCGCACGAGGCGGCGCCGGATCGAGCCGGCGCCGCTGCCGAGCCGCTCGAGCACCCCGCCGATGTCGCGCGCCACCGGCCGCACGATCCGCTCCAGGGTGGGGAAGGGTGTGACCACGTGCGAGTCGGCGAGCAGCCGTGACGTGGTCGGCCGCTCCTGCAGGTACGGCGCCACCCGGTCGACCAGGCGGATCCGACGTGCCGAGATCCGCCAGATGATCAGCACGAGCCCGACGCCGAAGACGAGGCCGATGCCGGCACCGGTCAGACCGGCCGGAGTCAGGTACGCGCTCATCGCAGCACCCGCACGTCCTCGGGCAGCCGCCCGAGCCGGACCATCGCCTGGTATGCGAGCACCGAGGCCCCTGCCCCGACCAGCAGCACGACCACGCCAGTGGCGGAGTTGTACGCCTGGATCGTGGTGGCCCGGGTGCTCAGCATCGCCAGCACCAGCCACGGCGCGGCGGCAGCTACGGCTGTCTAAGAAGTTGCCTGCTGCATCCAGGTCCGATAGGCACGGCTGGGCTAGATTGGATCACGAGGCGGGTGGTCAGAGGCCACCCAAGACGCGAAACCGCCAGAGGCGGCAAGTAGCGGGTCCTCCTCGGGTAGTCGGATGCGGACCGAGACGCAGACCCCAGGGCATCAGAGGTGCGGGGCGTCAGACACCACGTTGACTCTCACATCTACGCCCAGGAGGGGCTATGAGCACCATCGACCTGTCCTTCATGGACGGCGTCCAGTACGCCGAGCGCGGCATCATCACGCAGGCGGACCTCGTCACGTCCACCGCTGACGGCGTCGACCTCAACGATCTCCGGAACGAGTTCCAGGAGGCGATCGACCTCGTCAACAAGGACCGGCTCGCGATCGCCGAGCTGTTCACGTTCAACACCACGAACGCCGTCGACTACCTCGTCTCCGGTTCGACCGGGGTCGAGTTCGAGGAGGCCACCGAGTTCGGTGAGCCTGGCTCGGGGCGTCCGTCTGAGCCCGTGGGCGACCCGCTCGGGTACCCGTTCAAGTGGTGGGACAGCGCGAAGCGGTACACGTGGCGGTTCCTGCAGGACGCGACAGCCGAGGACCTGCGGCACATCCACAACGCCTTCCTCGATGCAGACAACCGCAACCAGTACCGCCACATCATGAACGCGCTGTTCGGCAACACGAACCGGACCTACCAGGGCGTCCCCGTGTACTCCCTCTACAACGGCACGGACGGCAAGACGCCGCCGACCTTCGCGGGCACCTCGTTCGACTCCGGCCACTCGCACTACCTCGTGTCCGGGGCGGCGGTCATCGACCCGACCGACGTCGAGACGCTGATCGAGACCGTCGAAGAGCACGGGCACGGGCGCGTCGTGGGTGACACGATGGTGATCCTCGCGAGCAAGACCGAGGCCAAGGTCATCTCGACCTTCCGCGCAGGGTCGAACGGCGCGTCCTACGACTTCGTCGCGTCGGACACCTCGATCCCGTACCTGACGACCCAGACGCTGGTCGGGTCGCGGCCGGGCGGTTCGTTCCACGGGCTGAAGGTCATCGGCTCCTACGGCGGCGCGCTGATCGTCGAAGACTTCCATGTCCCTGCCGGGTACGTGGTGTCGCTGGCGTCGGCCGGTCCGGGCAGCGGACGCAACCCGCTCGCGTTCCGGGAGCACCCTCGCGCTGAGCTGCGTGGTCTGGTGCAGATCCCCGGTGACAACGCGCGGTACCCGCTCGTGGACTCGTACCTGTCTCGCGGGTTCGGCGTCGGTGTCCGTCACCGTGGCGCGGCGGCGGTCATGCAGGTGAAGGCGACCGGCTCGTACGTGCCGCCGACCTTGGTCTTCTGATCCAGGTTTACCCCTTCCATGCGGTTGCTTTATGAGATTCGGATATAGCGAGGCGAATCCTGAAACAATCGCAATAGCCGGGGCGGGAATGTTCCCCGATGCATTCCCGCTCCGGCAATCATCGGGATCATCGGGCTTAGGAGCTTCACCATGACCTCTCCGACTGTCTCCGCGATGGCGGACCAGACGATGATGGCTATCGCTGAGGCTGAGCGCCTCGCCCCAGACAACGGGCAGTTGCACGAGCACCCGGTGCTGTCTGCGTTCATCCGCGACAACGTGGGTCGTCCCGAGACCGAGTTCACCGTCGAGAACCCTGCACTTCACGGTCCGCGTCCGGTGATCGTGCACCCTCGCGTGTACGACGACCATGACGCGCCCCCTGCCGGGCGTCACCCCGACTACAAGGAGCCCGCCGCGTGCGTGCTCTGCAACGTGAACTCCAGCTACAAGACGACCCGTCGGCTGTGGGTCAGCGCGGGCGCGACGATCTTCCAGTTCCACTTTTGCGAGTTCCACGCGATCGCGATCGAGACCGAGTACGACCCGATCGTCTGGAGGGAGTGACCGGTGCCGAGGTGTGAAGCGACGGTCGCGAGCGAGAAGTCGCCCAACTTCGGCCAGCAGTGCCAACGTGACGCGGTGCGGGGTGCGACCACCTGCGCCGCTCACGGTGGCGTCGAGACCACCACCACGCCAGAGGCCGTGCAGCACAATCGTCAGGCGATGCGCTGCACGGCGACGCGGACCGATGGCAAGCCCTGCCAGAAGTTCGCCATCACGGGTGGCACGGTCTGTGACACGCATGGCGGTCAACTGCCAATCGTGAAGAAGGCTGCGCGTGAGCGGCTGTTGGAGATGGTCGACCCGGCGCTGGTCGAACTCGGTCGCATCATCGAGAACCGGGCCACCAGCGACGCGGACAAGCTGCGTGCCATCGCGATGGTCCTGAACCGCACCGGCCACCACGAGAAGGCCGACATCACCCACGAAGTGAAGCCGTGGGAGGGGATGGTCGAGGGCATCCTGCGCGATGGTGGCTTTCAGATCGAGGATGGAAGCGACGTCACGGTCATCGAGGGCGAGGTTGTCGGGCAGCCGGACCCCGCCGATCAGGACGACGAACCCGAACCCGAACCCGAACCAGAGCCCGAGGAACCCGACCTCGACGCGATCCTGCGACAGGCAGGGGTCGACCCCACTGACCGTCAGGACGACCTGCCCGAGCAGGTGCCGATGCCACCGCCCGAGTTGGCGGACGTGACTCCGTTACGACGCAGCACCCCCGATCACCCCTCGCGTCTGCGCC